>NZ_JBGCCR010000009.1:0-248751 GCF_041262485.1 Streptacidiphilus sp. BW17
GCCCGCCCCGCCCCCCCGCGGGTGGCCCCCGGGTGGGTGGAGTTTGGCGGGTGGGGGGCCCCCCCGCCCCCCGCCCCCCCCCCCCCCCGCCCGCGCGCCCCGGGGGCCCGGGGGTCGGGGGGCTGACCGACCGGATCCGACCGTGGGTTGCGCGCATCCCCCCGCGGATGCGGTTCCCGCTGGCCGCGGCCGGGCTCGCTTTCCTCATCTCCCTGGTCTGGTGGGCGGCGTTCTACCCGGGGCTGATGAGCTTCGACAGCTACACGTACACGTGGGAGTCGACGACCGGTCACTGGATAAACGACCACTCGATCCCGTACATCGGCTCCGTCTGGCTGTCGCTCCAGCTGACCGGCACGTACGCACTGCTGACCTTCGGGCAGATCGTGGCGCAGGCCGCGATCACCGGCTACCTCGCCGCCGGGCTGCGGAAGTTCTCCATCCGCAGGCGCTGGATCCTGGGCGCGGTCGCGCTCTGCGGCATCCTGCCGCCGACCGGTGACTTCTTCATCTTCGTGTGGAAGGACGTCCCCTTCGTCCTGGGCGCGATGCTCGCCGCGGCGGCCGTGCTGCACGTGGTCGGCGACGCGCTGAAGCTGCCGCGCGAGGCGCGTCGCGGCTTGGGCCGCGGACTGATCGGCCGACGCGAGGACTGGCTGGGCTTCGGCGGGGCCATCGGCCAGCGCCGTGACTGGCTGGCCTTCGGCGGCGGCATGCTGCTGCTGGTCCTGGCCCGCAACAACGGCTTCCTGACGGTGGTGCTCGTCGCCGTCGTGCTGGTGGCCTGCCTGCCGTGGCTGTGGCGTCGGATCGTGCCGCTGACCGTGATCCCGGTGATCTTCTACTTCTTCCTCACCAGCGTGGTCTACCCGGTGGTCGGGGTGCAGGCGCAGACCAACAACTCGGCCTACACCTTCTTCTACGCCGACGTCGCCTACGGGTACAGCAAGGACCCGTCGATGTTCAGCCAGGCGCAGCTGCAGGCCATGGCCGCGGTGTCGCCGCTGGAGCACTGGAAGTCGGCCGGCGCGCAGTGCTACGACACCGACCCGCTGACGATAGACGGACCGTTCGACATGACCGCCGCGGCGGCCAACCAGACCGAGCTGATGTCCGCCTTCACCACCGTGCTGAAGAAGGCCCCGCAGTACGTCGCCGACGCGCAGTTCTGCCGCTCGCACAACGCCTGGGCGGTCTTCCCCGACTCGCACGGCATCTTCATGGCGCCGGTCAACTACACCGGCCCGTACAAGTCCGCGCTGATCTCGCACCCGGACCTGAAGACGAGCCCGTTCAAGAGCGCGTTCCACGCCGCTCCGCTGTCGAAGACGCTCAACCACCTGGGCTCCTGGTGGTTCGCGGTGTCCCGCGCGCCGCAGCTGCAGTGGATCCTCTGGGGTGGCGCGGTCTGGTGCTACATCTGCTACGCCATCGTGGTCCGGCTGACCCGCCGGGTGTGGCGCAGGGAGGTGCTGGCCGCGGCAGCCGTCATGGCGGGCCTGCAGCTGACGGTGCTCGCCGCGACGCCGGCCCCGCTCTACCGCTACATGGCCGGCCCGACGGTCCTGGGCGTGCTGCTCCTTCCGCTCGCCTTCTCCCGGCTCCGGCGCGACGACCCCGCGACTGACGCCGCGAATGACTGAGGAATCCCCCATGACCCTGTCGCCCGTCCGGGAGCGCTCGACCGGCCCGCAGGCCGCCGGGAGCCTCGGGGCCCTCGCCTCGGTGCGTGCGCGCTACGACGCGCTCGTCGACCGGATACCGCCCAGGCTGCGCATGCCGGTCGGGATCGCCGTCCTGGTCTTCGTCGGCTACCTGCTGTGGTGGGCGGCGTTCTACCCGGGGCTGATGACGTACGACAGCTTCAACTACACCTGGGAGTCGACGACCGGGCACTGGATCGACGACCACTCGATCTTCTACATCTCCTGTGTCTGGCTGTCGCTGAAGATCACCGGTGACTACGCGCTGCTGACCTTCGGTCAGATCGTGGGCGCCGCGCTGTCCATCGGCTACCTGGCGGCGGGGCTGCGCAAGTTCAGGATCCGCACCGGCTGGATCGTGGCCTCGGTGGTGCTGTTGGTGGCGCTGCCGTCCAGCGGCGACTTCGTGGTCTACATCTGGAAGGACGTCCCCTACGTCATCGGGGGCGTGCTCGCCTTCGCCGCGATCACCCACATCGTCGGGGACGCGCTGCGGGTGCCGCGGGCGCTGCGCAAGGACAAGGCGCACCGGACCACCCCGGTCTGGGGCCAGCGCCGCGACTGGCTGCTGATGGGCGCCGGTTTCACGCTCTCCTGCCTGTCCCGGAACAACGGCTTCCTCGCGGTCTTCCTCTCCGGTGCCGTCTTCGTGCTCTGCATGCCGTGGCTGTGGCGTCGGATCGCCATCGCCACGCTGATCCCGATCATGATCTTCGTAGTGCTGGACAAGGGCGTCTACCCGGCGCTCGGCGTGACCCAGCCGACGGACTACGCGGGCAACACCTTCATCTACGCGGACATCGCCTACGCGTACTCGAAGTCGCCGCAGAGCTTCAACGCGGCGGACAAGGCGCTGCTGAGCGAACTCGCCCCGCTGAGCCACTGGAAGAAGGCCGGCGCCGACTGCTACGGCACCGACGCGCTGACCAGCGGCCTGAACAAGACGGCGGCAGCGGCGCACAACTCGCAGCTGATGAGCCTGTTCGTCAAGTCCCTGCAGAAGGCGCCGGACGACTTCATCGACGCCACGATCTGCCGCGGCACCCCTGCCTGGGCGATCAACCCGGCGCAGGACCGCACCTTCATCATGGGCATCCAGTCCTCGCCCAACGGCTACACGTTCATGTACGCCCACCCGGAGCTCTACCAGAGCCCGTACTACGGCTCGATGCACGTCCGGCCGCTGTCGACGAGCCTGCACAAGGCGCTCAACTGGTGGTACAACCTGGGCAAGACGCCCGAGTTGAACTGGATCCTGTGGAACGGCGCCACCTGGTGCTGGATCGCGTACCTGATCCTGGCCCGGCTGACCCGCAAGGTCTGGCGACGCGAGGTGCTGGCGATCGGGGCGGTCTGCGCAGGCATGCAGCTGAACGTCTTCATCGCCACGCCCGGCCCGCTGTTCCGCTACATGGCCACGCCGTTCTTCATCGGCGTGCTGGCGCTGCCGCTGGCGTTCAGCCGGCTCAAGCGTGAGGACGCACCGCAGGAGCAGCAGACGCTGCCCGCTGCGGAGTCGCAGGCCGATTCGCGGGCAGCGCTCAACGCGTAGCGCGCGCCGCCGTCGTGAACGCGAAGGTGCGGACGGGTCGCCAGACCTCGTCCGCACCGAAGCGGTAGAGGCTGAACCCGTCCACCGTGAACTCCGCGTCGAATCCCCGCAGTTCGGCCTGGGCCCGGTCCAGCTCGGCAGGCGGCAGATCGTGGGCCACGGTCACGTGCGGGTGGTAGGGGAACCCCAACTCCCGGGCCAGCGGCCCGGAACGCACCGACGCCTCCAGCGCCCGGCACTCCGCGATGCCCTCGTCCAGTCGGACGTAGACCACCTGCGAGACCGGCCGGAAGGTCTCCGTCCCGTGCAGCCGGACCCGGAACGGCCGGTGCTGCTCCGCCGCCCGCACCAGGTGCCCGTCGATCGCGTCGAGCGCGCCTGTGGGCACGGACGTGGGCGGCAGCAGCGTGATGTGCGTCGGGATCCCGGCCGCGCGCCGATCGCCGTAACCCGTGCGCGCGTTCTGGACCAGCGACGCGTACGGCTCGGGCACAGCCAGCGAGACCCCGATGAGCACGCCCTCGGGGATGCCCTCGGGTATGTGGTGACTGTCGCCCATCCGGCCGCTCAGCTCTGCGCCGGACGCAGGAAGCCGATCCGGTCGTACGTCTCGGCCAGGGTCGGGGAGGCGACCGCACGGGCCTTCTCCGCGCCGCGCGCCAGCACCCGGTCCAGCTCGGCCGGGTCGTCCAGGTAGCCGCGGGTGCGCTCCTGGATCGGGGCGACCCACTCGGAGTAGTAGTCGGCCAGCTCGGTCTTGAGCGCGCCGTACATCTTGCCCTCGAAGTGCTCGACCAGCTCCGGGATCGAACGGCCACTGATGGCCGAGTAGATGGAGAGCAGGTTGGAGACGCCCGGCTTCTCCTTCTCCTCGAAGGCGATGACCGTGTCGGTGTCGGTGACCGCGCTCTTGAACTTCTTGGCGCTGCCCTTGATGTCGTCCAACAGGCTGATCAGGCCCTTGGGCGAGGAGGCCGACTTGCTCATCTTCGCCGACGGGTCCTGCAGGTCGAAGATCTTGGCCGTCTCCTTGGGGATGTAGGCCTTCGGCACCGTGAACGTCTTCCCGTAGCGGCTGTTGAAGCGCTCGGCCAGGTCACGGGTCAGCTCGACGTGCTGACGCTGGTCCTCGCCGACCGGGACCTGGTCGGCCTGGTACAGCAGGATGTCGGCGACCTGCAGGATCGGGTAGGTGAAGAGGCCGACCGTGGTGCCCTCGGAGCCCTGCTTGGCGGACTTGTCCTTGAACTGGGTCATCCGCGACGCCTCGCCGAAGCCGGTGAGGCAGTTCATCACCCAGGCCAGCTGCGCGTGCTCGGGCACGTGCGACTGCACGAAGAGCGTGCACCGCTCCGGGTCGAGCCCGACGCCGAGCAGCTGCGCGACCGAGACGCGGGTGTTCTCCCTCAGCACCGCCGGGTCCTGCGGCACGGTGATCGCGTGGAGGTCGACCACCATGTAGAACGCGTCGTGCGTCTCCTGCAGGTCCACCCACTGGCGCACCGCGCCGAGGTAGTTGCCGAGGTGGAACGAGCCGGACGTGGGCTGGATGCCCGAGAGCACGCGAGGACGGTCGATGGCCATGGCCACATTCTCTCAGGTGCGCACAGGTTCTTTCGCGCGCCCCGAGGACGCGCGCGGGCCGCCGTTCCTTCGAACAACCGCCACCTCCGGCCGACCGCAGCGTTGTTCACCGCGCGGACCAGTAGCGGAGCCCGGGAGGAGCGAGGACGTGACCACTCCCTTGGTGACGGTGATCACACCCGTCCACGACACACGCCCCTATCTGGAGCCGTGGTTCGACTCGCTCCGGGAGCAGACGCTGGACCCCGGCGAGTTGGAGGTGCTGGCCGTGGACGACGCCTCCACCGACGGCAGCCGCGAGGAGCTGCACCGGCTCGCGGCGTCCTGGCCCGAGGTGGTCCGGGTGGTGCCGCTCGAACAGCGCGGCGGTCCCGGCCGGGCCAGGAACGAGGGGCTGCGCCGGGCACGCGGACGCCATCTCTTCTTCCTCGACTCGGACGACCGGCTGGGCCCGGAGGCCCTGCGCCGGATGACGCTGACCGCGGAGCGCTGTGGTTCGGACGTCGTCGTCGGCAGGGTGGCCGGGGTGAACGGCCGCTGGGTCCCCGCGTTCGCCTGCCGCGAGACCGACGACGACGTGCGGTTCCCCGGCGGCGACCTGGCCTGGACGCTGACCCCGTCCAAGCTGTTCCGCACCGAGCTCGTCCACCGCCACGGCATGCGGTTCCGCGAGGACCTGCCCGCGTACAGCGACGGCCCGTTCGTGCTGGAGGCGTTCTTCCGCGCCCGGCGGATCTCGGTCCTGGCCGACTACGACTACTACCACCTGGTGGCCAGGGACGACCGGAGCAACATCACCTACCGGTCCCGGCCCGCCGACCGGCTGCGCGGGATCGCGGCGGGGATCGAGGTCACCGTCCGGTTCGCCGCGCCGGGCGCGATCCGGGACGAGGTCAACGACCGGCATCTGCGCGGCGATCTGGTCAACCTGTTCCGGGCGGACTTCCTGGCGCTGGCCCGCCCCGAGCAGGAGGCACTGGTCGCGTCGGCCGCGGAGCTGGTCCGCGCCCACCTGACCGATCCGATCCGCGCCCGGTGCAGCGAGGCGCAGCGGCTCCGGCTGCACTGCCTGCAACACGGGCTGGTGGGCGAACTGACGGACCTGGTCCGGCACGAGACGGAGACCGGCGGCCTGCCGGAGCCGATGTCGGCGAGCGTGTCCTGGTCGCCGCAGGGCCTGCGGGTCCGGACCTCACGGCCGTTGCCCCAGCTGACCAGCGCTCCGGTGACGTGGGTCCGCGGCCAGGGTCGGGACGGGCAGGGTGGTCGGCGCGGCGGTGGCCGCGGTGGCCGGGGCAGCCGGGGCGGCCAGGTCCGGGCGGGTGACGAGACCGCGCGGGTGGCGACGGACGACGAGACGGTGATCCCGCTGACCTCGCTGCTGCCGCACCAACGCGTCGCCCTGCGCGTCGAGTCGAGCCTTGCCGGTCGGGAGGTGACCGCGGCGCTCACGCCGGAGGCCGGGCTGGGCCAGCGCCGGGTCTGGCACGGCGGACGTCTCTACCGGGTGACGCCCATGCCGGGTCCGCGCGGCGAGTTGGTGGTCTGGGTGGCGGTGATCCGTCCCGGCCGGGTGCTGAAGCTGCGGCTGCGGCAGTTGTCGCGCCGCCACCGCGCGGTCCGGGCCTGACCCGTGTGGGGCGGGGCGGGGCTGGCCTGTGCGGGGAGGGGCCGTGCGGGGAGGGGCCGTGCGGGGAGGGGCCGTGCGGGGAGAGCACGACGAGGAGGACCGCCCCTCCGATGCGGTCCTCCTGCGCGCTGTGGGCCGCCTGACGGGCGTGCTCCCGGTTCCCCCGTCGGCCTCGAACGGCCCTGGGCCGCGCCCGGAAAGGCGCGGGACCGCTCGGAGCGGAGACCGGCGACGGGAACCGGAGGCACTCACCCCGGCTTCAGCCACGATCATCGTCGCTGGGGCCGGTCTCACCGGGCTAACATCCCGATAACACGCTCCTGGAGGGCGACAGACGATCGGCCGGGAGACACGCGTGCGCTTCACCATCCTCGGACGTGTGAGCGTGAGCGACGACTCCCCGGGCGCCGGGCCGCTGGTCCTGGAGCCCGGCATCCCCTGCACCGTGCTGACCGCGTTGTTGCTCAACGCCAACAACAGCACCAGCAGGGAGCAGTTGGCGACCGTCGTCTGGGGCGAGGACCGGCCCGCGACCGCCATCGCCTCGCTCCGCAACCACGTGCTGCGGCTGCGTCGCCGGCTCGGGCCGGAGGCGGGGGCGCGGATCCGTACCGTCGGCGGCGGCTACCTGGTCGACGTCGGTGACGGCGAACTCGACGTGCAGGAGTTCACCGACCGCTGCCGACAGGGCCGTCAGGCGCTGCGCGACGAGGACTGGGCGCGCGCCGCCCAGTTGCTCTCCGGCGCGGTGACACTGTGGGGCGGTGCGCCGTTCGCCGGGCTGCCGCCGACACCGGAGATCGGCGCGCAGGTCCACCACCTGGAGGAGACCCGGCTGCTGGCCCTGGAGAGCCGCCTCGACGCCGACCTGCGGCTCGGTCGTCACCAGGAACTCGTCGCCGAACTCCGCACGCTGGTCGCCGACCATCCGCTGCGCGAGGCGTTCCACAGCCGGCTGATGCTGGCCCTCTACCGGGCCGACCGCCGGGCGGAGGCACTGGAGGTGTTCCACCGGCTGCGCCGCACGCTCGTCGACGAGCTGGGCGTGGAGCCCTCGGCCGCGGCGCGGGACCTGCAGCAGCGCATCCTGGCCGGCGCCGCCGACCTCGCCCCACCTGTTGCGCCGACCGGGCCGACCACACCGACCGCGCTGAGCGCGCTGACCGGGCCGCAGACGGTTCGGGCACCTCGGACCTCGTCGTCGCCCTCCGCCTCACGAAGCGGGCCGCGTCACCAACTCCCGGCCGACACCCGGACGTTCACCGGCCGCTCGGAGGAGCTCGCACAGCTTCTCGACCTCCCCTCCTCGGACATCGACACCGCCGACCCGGCCACCGTCGTGATCTCGGCGATCGACGGGATGGGCGGCATCGGCAAGTCCGCCCTCGCCGTCCACGCCGCACACCGGCTGCGCGACCGGTTCCCCGACGGGCAGTTCTTCCTCGACCTGCACGGCCACACCAAGGGCGTGGACCCGATGGCGCCCGGGGACGCGCTCGAATGGCTACTCAACTCCCTTGGGGTGCCTGCCCCGCAGATACCGGACGAGCTCGACCGGCGCGCCGCCCTCTACCGGGACCGGCTCGCGGGCAGGCGCACGCTGATCCTGCTCGACAACGCGGAGAGCACCGCCCAGGTCCAGCCGCTGCTGCCGGGCGCCGGCGGCTGCCTGGTGCTGGTGACCAGCCGAAGACGGCTGAGCGGTCTCGACGACGCCCACCTGATCACCCTGGGCACGCTGACCACCGCCGAGGCGGTCGTCCTGCTCCGTCGGATCGCGGGCGAGGACCGCATCCCGGCCGACGCCGGGCCAGAGGCGGCGGAGGCTGCGGATTCGCAAGAGGCGGCGGCCGAACTGGTCGCCCTCTGCGGCCATCTCCCGCTGGCGGTCCGGATCGCCGCCGCGCGGCTGCGGCACGAGCGGTCGCTGACCGTCGCCGACCTCACCCGTCAACTCCGCGACGAGCAGGCGCGCTTCGACCATCTGGCCGACGAGGACCGCAGCACGGCCGCGGTCTTCGAGCTCTCCTACGCCGCACTCCCCGAGCCCGAGCAGCGGCTCTTCCGCAGACTGGGACTGATCCCCGGCACCGAGATCGACGCGGTCGCCGCCGCCCGGCTGATCGCCGAGGACAGACGCACCGCCGCACGGCTGCTGGCATCGCTGCTCGACCACAACCTGCTGCTCGAACCGGCTCCCGGCCGCTACCGCTTCCACGACCTGGTCCGGCTCTTCGCCCGCACGCTCGGCGCCACCGAGCCGCTCGCCGTGCAGCAGGAGGCCGTCGGGCAGCTGACCGCGCACTACCTGGACGCGGCGCGCGCCGCCGACCGGCTGCTGGCCCGGACCCCACGTCCGGGCGACCCGGCCTCCACGATCGACGACGGGCCCACCGCACCGCAGCCCGACGACCGCACCAGCGCCCTCGCCTGGATGCGCCGGGAGCGCGACAACCTGGTCGCCTGCGCCACCCACGCCGCCGAACACGGCAGGCCCGCACGGGCGGTGGCGCTGACGGCCGCCATGGCCGCCTTCCTGCACACCGAGGGCCCGTGGGCGCAGGCCGCCGTTCTGCACCGGAACGCCGCCGAGCTGGCCCGGGGCGACGGCGACGGTCTGGCCGAGGCCAACGCGCTGGTGGACCTGGCCCGGGTGCTGCTCACCTCCGGCGAGGTCTCCGGCGCCCGGCGCGAGCTGGAGCAGGCGCTGACGGTCTATCAGCAGGTGGGCGACCGGCTCGGCCGGGCCACCGCGCGGTGGGAGCTGGGCCGGATCGAGCACATGGCCGCCGACTACACCGCCGCGAGCGCGCACCACGAGGCGGCGCTCGCCCTCTACCGCGAGCTAGACGCGCCGACCGGCGTGGCCAGCGCGCTCTACGGTCTGGCGCGCGCCCGCCGTCAGCAGGGCGACCTGACCGCGTCGGCCGCGCTCTGCGCCGAGGCGCTCACGCTGTTCCGGCAGGGCGGCGACACGCTGGGCCAGGCCAACGCCACCTTCGAGGGCGGCCTGGCCCACCGCGAGGCCGAGGGCCGGCCCACGGCGATGCGACTGACCGAACAGGCCCTCGCGCTCTACCGGCAGGCCGGGAGCCCGATGGGCGAGGGCAACGCGCTCAACGAACTCGGTCGGCTCTGCCTGCTCGCCGGGGACCACGACGCCGCCGACGGTCATCTGCGGCAGGGTCTTACGATCTTCCACCGGCTCGACCAGCCCCACGGTCAGGCCATCGCGCTCAACGACCTGGCCCTGGTGCGGGACGCGGTCGGCGACCACGCCTCCGCCGTCGACCTGCTGGAGCAGGCGCTCGACATCTATCTGCAGCTCGGCGCCCGACTGCGTCAGGCCGAGGCCCGACGGCAACTGGGCCGGGCACTCGCCGCGCTCGGCAAGGTCCCCGAGGCCGCCGCCCAACTGCGGCTCTCCGCCGAGCTGTTCGACACCCTCGGCGACCCGGACCGGGCCGCCGAGGTCCGGGCCGAGCTCGCTTCGGTGGGCTGAGCCCGGTTCACAGCACCGACGCCGGTCACTGCGGTGGAGACCGCTCCGGGGTCGACCACTGCGTGGCGACTACTCCGGGGTCCCCTGATCCGACGGGGGCTGCTCGGGCGGGGACTGCTCCGGCGGCGCGGTGACGCGGACCCGGTCCACGCGGCGGCCGTCCAGGCGGGCCACCTCGAGCTGGTAGCCGTCCGCGGTGGTGATCCGGTCGCCGACCAGCGGCAACCGGCCCAGCTCCGCGACCACGTACCCGGCCACGGTCTCGTACGGGCCCTCCGGCAGCTCGACCCCGGTCTCCTCCTCGAAGTCCGGCAGGTTGAGCAGCCCGTCCACCTCGATCGACCCGCTCGCCAACCGCCGTGTGGTGGACAGCTCCTGCGAGTCGTACTCGTCGCGGATCTCGCCGATGACCTCCTCGACCAGGTCCTCCAGCGTGACGATCCCTGCCGTGCCGCCGTACTCGTCGACGACGATGGCCAGGTGGTGGCCCTCGTGCCGCATCTCCGACATCGACGGCAGCACCCGCTTGGTCGCGGGCAGCAGCTTCACCGGCCGGGCGATGTCGCGGACCGTGCCGACCGCGTCCGCCCCGTACAGGTCGCGGACGTGGACGAAGCCCACGACCAGATCGTAGGAGCCGTCCACCACCGGGTAGCGACTGTGCGGGTAGTCCCGCACCTCCTCGCGGACCGCGGCGAGCTCCTGCGAGGCGTCGAGGAAGGTGACCTCGGTGCGCGGCACCATCACCTCGCGCAGCTGCCGCTCCCCCGCCGCGAAGACCTCGCCGATCAGCTGCCGCTCGTCGATGCCGAGTTCGGTGTTGGCGGCCACCAGCCCGCGCAGCTCCTCGGAGCTCATCGCGTTGCGTCCGGCGCTCGGGTCGCCGCCGAGCAGCCGGACCATCAGGTTGGTCGACGCCGACAGCAGCCAGATGACCGGCCGCAGCACCCGCGAGATGGACTCGACCAGCGGCGCGGCCATCAGCACGATCGACTCGGAGCGCTGCAGGCCGATCCGCTTGGGCGTGAGCTCGCCGAGGACCAGGGAGACGTAGGAGATCACCAGGGTCAGGCCGACCAGGGCGAGGGTGTCGGCGAGGCCCTGGCTCACGCCCCAGCCGACGAAGATCGGCGACAGCTTCTTGGCCAGCGTGTCCGCGCCGAACGCCGCCGACAGGAAGCCCATGCAGGTCACACCGACCTGCACCGAGGCCAGGAACCGGTTCGGGTCCGCGGCCAGATGCGCCGCCCGGGTGGCCCGCCGGGTGCCGCGCTCGGCCAGCGCGCGGATCTGGCCCTCCCGCAGGGAGATCAGCGAGATCTCCGCGACATTGAAGATGCCGCCGATCACGATGAAGAGAAGGACCAGCCCGGCGTCGCGCAACGTCTCGCTCACCGGGCCAGTCTAGGGACCCTGCCCGTCCGGTTACCGTTCCGGTTACCGGACGGGCAGCCCGGGCGCGGGGTAGGCGTCCATCAGCGCCTTGACCTCGGCGCGGACCTTGGCGACGGTCTCCTCGTCCCCGGTCTTCGCCGCCGCGACGACGCGGTCGATCCACTCGGCGACCGTGCCCATCTCGGACGCCGGGATGCCGCGCGAGGTCAGCGCCGGGGTACCGATCCGGATGCCGGAGGGGTCGAAGGGCTTGCGGGTGTCGTAGGGGACGGTGTTGTAGTTCACCACGATGCCCGCCCGGTCCAGCGCCTTGGCGGCGACCTTGCCGGGGACGTCCTTGCCGCTGAGGTCGATCAGCAGCAGGTGGTTGTCGGTGCCGCCCGAGACCAGGTCGAAGCCGCGCGCGGCCAACTGCTCGCCCAGCGCCTGCGCGTTGGCGACGACCTGGTGGGCGTAGGCGCGGAACTCAGCGCCCGAGGCCTCCTTGAGCGCGACCGCGATCGCCGCGGTGGTGTGGTTGTGCGGGCCGCCCTGCAGACCGGGGAAGACCGCACGGTCGATCGCCTTGGCGTGCTCCTCGGTGGAGAGCAGCATCGCGCCGCGCGGACCGCGCAGGGTCTTGTGGGTGGTGGTGGAGACGACGTCGGCGTGCCCGGTCGGCGAGGGGTGCACGCCGCCCGCGATCAGTCCGGCGATGTGCGCGACGTCCGCGACCAGGACCGCGCCCACCTCGCGGGCGATCTCGGCGTACCCCGCGAAGTCGATGGTCCGCGGCACGGCGGTGCCGCCGCAGAAGATCACCTTGGGCCGCTCGGCGAGCGCCAGATCCCGCACCTTGTCCAGGTCGACCCGGCCGGTCTCGCGCTCCACGCCGTACTGCACGCCGCGGAACCAGGTCCCGGTGGCCGAGACGCCCCAGCCATGGGTGAGGTGACCGCCCATCGGCAGCGCCATGCCCATCACGGTGTCGCCGGGCTTCAGAAAGGCCAGGTAGACGGCGAGGTTGGCGGGCGAGCCCGAGTACGGCTGGACGTTGGCGTGGTCCATGGCGAACAGCGCCTTGGCCCGCTCGATCGCCAGGGTCTCGACCTGGTCGATGTTTTGCTGGCCCTCGTAGTAGCGCTTGCCGGGGTAGCCCTCGGAGTACTTGTTCTGCAGAACGGTGCCGGTCGCCTCCAGCACCGCGTGCGAGACGTAGTTCTCACTGGGGATCAACCGCAGTGTGTCCGCCTGGAGTTGCTCCTCGGCGACGACGAGTGCGGCGATCTCGGGATCGGTGGCGGCGAGATGGGACACAGGGCGTCCTCCGGGTCCGTTGCTCCGTCACGGCCATCGTGGCGGAGTCCGACCCGGCTGCCCAGGCGTACGGCAGTCCGGCGGTGGTGCGCTGTGCCGCTCCCTCGGGGTTCCCTCCCCGTGCGCCAGTCGCGGCGCGCTCAGGATAGCCGGACGGCCCGGTCGACGAGGCGACCGGGCCGCTCAGTGAGACAGCGGAGAACGCGGCGCTCAGATGAGGCCGAGCTGCTTGACCGCGTCGCGCTCCTCGACGAGCTCCTTGACGGAGGCGTCGATGCGGGCGCGGGAGAACTCGTTGATGTCCAGGCCCTGGACGATCTCGAACTTGCCGTTCTTCGCGGTGACCGGGAAGGAGGAGATGATGCCCTCCGGCACGCCGTAGGAGCCGTCGGAGATGACGCCGGCGGAGGTCCAGTCGCCCTCGGCGGTGCCGTTGGTCCACGTGAAGACGTGGTCGATGGCGGCGTTGGCGGCCGAGGCGGCGGAGGAGGCGCCACGGGCGTCGATGATGGCGGCGCCACGCTTGGCGACGGTCGGGATGAACTCGTCGGCCAGCCACTTCTCGTCGGAGACGGCCTCGGCGGCGTTCTTGCCACCCACCTCGGCGTGGAAGATGTCCGGGTACTGGGTGGCGGAGTGGTTGCCCCAGATGGTCAGCCGCTTGACGTCGTCGACGCCCACGCCGAGCTTCTTGGACAGCTGCGCCACAGCGCGGTTGTGGTCCAGGCGGGTCATCGCGGTGAAGCGGTCGGCCGGGACGTCCGGAGCGTGGTTCTGGGCGATCAGGGCGTTGGTGTTGGCCGGGTTGCCGACAACCAGGATGCGGATGTCGTCCGCGGCGTTGTCGTTGATGGCCTTGCCCTGCGGGCCGAAGATGCCGCCGTTGGCCGAGAGCAGGTCCCCGCGCTCCATGCCCGCGGTGCGCGGACGGGCGCCGACCAGCAGGCCCACGTTGGCGCCGGCGAAGGCGGCGTTCGGGTCGTCGAAGATGTCGATGCCCTTGAGCAGCGGGAAGGCGCAGTCGTCGAGCTCCATCGCGGTGCCCTCGGCGGCCTTGACACCCTGCGGGATCTCCAGCAGGCGCAGCTTGACCGGCACGTCCGCGCCCAGCAGGTGGCCGGAGGCGATACGGAAGAGCAGCGCGTAGCCGATCTGGCCGGCCGCGCCGGTCACGGTGACATTGACGGGGGTGCGGGTCATTTCTACCTTCTCCAGCAGTCGCCGACGCGTCTCTCGACATCGAGAGAACCAGCGTCAGGCTATCGCAACCCGACCGGACGGAGGGCGCGGCGTCACCACGCCCTCGGGAGTCCTTCGTCACGTTTCCGCAGCGCCCATGCCGGACCGGCATCACCCCAGGTCAAAGCGGCATTACCGGGTTCGCGGGAAACCGTGGAACGCGCCGTCAGTCACCACTCGTGCTGTGCACGAAATCGCCCAGGGTGTGCATCAGCGGCAGGTTGATCACGGGATCGGGTTGCGCGGCCAGGGCCAGCACGATGATGAGCACGCCCATCAGACCCATCACCACGATGTCGGTGAACCGGCTGCGCACCGCCAGCATCCCGACCTCCGGCAGCACAGCCCGCAGCACCGCCCCGACCAGCATCCCGACGCCGACCGTGACGATGCCCGCCCGCCACGCGTCCAGCGCGGTGACCAGCAGGCCGACGCCGACGACCGCCAGCACCACCACGATCGGCCACTGCCGCACCGGCACCGGCTTGTCGTTCCCGGCCGCAGCGGAGCCGCCCTCGGGACGGAACGTCCCGGTGGTCTTCACCGGCGGCCTGCGCGGCGCCTTGTGCTTGTGCTCGGCGGCGGCCATGTCACTCACGCCTGCGCGGCCCGAGCCCGGCGCGCTTCCGCCCGACGCGCTTCCGCTTGTTGCTCGCACTTGCCCTCGCCTCCGCTCCGGGCGGGTACCGGCCGCTCGTTCCTCACGCCCGATCCCCACCCTCCACTGCGCCTCGGGCTCGCCGCTCGGCCGCCTCGACCACGTTCTGGAGAAGCATCGCCCGCGTCATCGGCCCGACACCACCCGGGTTCGGGGAGATCCAGCCGGCCACCTCGGCGACCTGCGGGTCGACGTCGCCGGTGTAGACGCCGTCGACACGGCTGACGCCGACGTCGAGGACGGTCGCGCCGGGACGGACGTCCTCGGGCTTGATCAGGTGAGCCACGCCCGCCGCGGCGACGATGATGTCGGCCCGGCGCAGGTGGCCGGCGAGATCACGGGTACCGGTGTGGCAGAGGGTCACCGTCGCGTTCTCGCTCTTTCGGGTGAGCAGCAGACCGATCGAGCGCCCGACCGTGATGCCGCGGCCGACGACGCAGACGTCCGCGCCGTTGATCTCGATCTTGTGCCGGCGCAGCAGCTCGACGATGCCGTACGGGGTGCAGGGCAGCGGGCCGTCGATGCCGAGCACCAGGCGGCCCAGGCTCATCGGGTGCAGGCCGTCGGCGTCCTTGTCCGGGTCGATCAGCTCCAGTACCCGCTTCTCGTCCAGGTGCTTGGGGAGCGGGAGCTGGACGATGTAGCCGGTGCACTCCGGGTTGGCGTTCAGCTCGCGGACGACGTCCTCGACCTGCTCCTGGGTCGCGTCGGCGGGGAGCTCGCGCTGGATGGAGGCGATGCCGACCTGCGCGCAGTCGCGGTGCTTGCCACGGACGTAGGAGTGGCTGCCGGGGTCGTCGCCGACCAGGACGGTGCCGAGGCCGGGGGTGATCCCCTGGGCCTTCAGCGCCTCGACCCTGGTGACGAGCTCGGACTTGATCGCTGCGGCGGTGGCCTTGCCATCGAGAATCTGGGCGGTCATGAGGACATTCTCCAGGATCGCCGAAGCCGGTGTGCACGCCGGTGCTCCCGTTGTTGTACGCAGGACTGGAATGGCGTCTCCCAGTAGCACACGGACCGTGCTGGTCCGGTTGCAAATCTGCCACAACTCCGTGCCCGTCCGCTTTCGAGGTGGACAGCGGACGGGCGGATCGCAACGATGGTCCGGTACGGAACGACGGCGACACGAATTCGGGGGATGAGATGAGTATGTCGAGCGCCTTGCGGTGACCGTCTGATGAGCGTTCATGAGATCGGTCATCAGCCCGTCACGTTTCAGGGGATCAGCCACCAGGACGTCAACCGGCCCGATACGGGCACGGGTACGGGTACGGACATGGCTCGGGGTCTGCGCGCCGCGTGGAAGACCCGCTGGTCCAGGATCACCGCGAGCCGCTGGGGCGGCCCGGTGCGCGTGCTGCTGCGAGGCAGCGGCGCAGGCGTCCTGGCAGTGGCGGCCGCGGAGGTCCACGCGACGCACGACCCCGGCGTGCTCTGCCCGTTCCGCCGGTTCACCGGCATACCGTGCCCGGTCTGCGGCAGCACCACGGTGTTCATGGAATTGGGCGCCGGGCATCCGGTGGCGGCAGTGGCGGCCAATCCGGTCACCGTGCTGATCGGCCTGGGCCTGCTCTTCGCGCCACTCGGCGGTGGAGCATGGTGGTGGCGTCTGCCCGCGCGGAAGAAAAACATCGTCATCTTCTCCGCGCTGGGGGTCTCCTGGCTCTGGCAGTTGCACCGGTACGGCTTTCTGCCCTCCTGAGTGTCATCGGACTCCGATAATCTCGCCGACTGTTCTTCGTTCTTCGTGTTTCACCGTCATCACCACTCCCTGCCCGGAGGCATGAGCATGAGTTACCCGCCCGACCCGAACAACCCTTACGGCCAGCAGCAGCAGAACCCTTACGGCCAGCAGCCGCAGCAGCCGCAGCAGCCGGGCTATGGGTACCCGCAGCAGCAGGCGCCGCAGCAGCAACAGCAGCAGGCCTACGGCTTCCCGCAGCAGCAGCAGCCGCAGGCGGACGCGTACGGCCAGCAGCAGGCGTACGGCTACCAGCAGCAGCCGCAGGCGGGCTACCAGGGCTACGGCACCGACCCGTACGCGGGCTACGCGCCGCAGGGCCAGTACGCCAACTGGGGCCAGCGCGTGGGTGCTTACTTCATCGACGGCCTTATCGCCGGTCTGGTGCCGTTCATCCTCTACATCATCGCCGGGGTGGCTTTCGCCACCTCGTACACCCCGGGCACCGTCGACCCGACCACCGGCGCGTACACCCCCGGCACCACCAGCGGCGGCTCCGCCGGCCTGGCCGTCGTCTTCTACCTGCTGGCCTTCGTCATCGGCCTGGGCGCGACGCTGTGGCTGTGCCACCAGGAAGGCACCACCGGCCAGACGCCCGGCAAGAAGCTCCTGAAGATCCGTCTGGTCCGCGAGTCCGACGGCCAGGTCGTCGGCTTCGGCGCCGCCTTCGTCCGCAAGCTCGCGCACTTCCTCGACGGCCTGGCGTGCTACCTCGGCTTCCTGTGGCCGATCTGGGACGCCAAGTCGCAGACCTTCGCCGACAAGGTCATGAACACCGTCGTCATCACCAGCAACTGACACGGCTGTTGCAACGGGTGAAGGCCCGCAGCTCCGAGGAGGAGCCGCGGGCCTTCGTCATGCCGCCGTTACGGCATCAGCCGTGCTCAGTGGAAGAAGTGCCGCGTACCCGAAAGGTACATGGTGATCCCGGCCTTCTTGGCGGCCTCGGCCACCAGGTCGTCGCGGACCGAACCACCGGGCTGGACCACGGCCTTGACGCCGGCCTCGATCAGCACCTCCAGTCCGTCCGGGAACGGGAAGAAGGCGTCCGACGCGGCGAAGGAACCCTCGGCCCGCTCGCCGGCGCGGGTGACCGCGAGCTTCGCCGAGTCGACGCGGTTGACCTGGCCCATGCCGACGCCGACCGAGGCGCCGTCCTTGGCCAGCAGGATCGCGTTGGACTTGACGGCCCGGCAGGCCCGCCAGGCGAAGGCCAGCTCGGCCAGTTCCGCCTCGGAGAGGGCCTCGCCGCAGGCGAGGGTCCAGGTCGACGGGTCGTCACCGGCCGCGTCGATCCGGTCGGCCTGCTGCAGCAGCACGCCACCGGTCACCGCGCGGGTCTCCACGGTCGGCAGCGCGGGGGTACCGCGCAGCACGCGGATGTTCTTCTTCCGCGCCAGCACCTCGACCGCGCCCGGCTCGAAGTCCGGGGCGAAGACGACCTCGGTGAAGATCGGCGCGATCTGCTCCGCCAGCGCCACCGTCACCGGGCGGTTGACGGCGATGACGCCGCCGAACGCCGAGACCGGGTCGCAGGCGTGCGCCTTGGCGTGGGCCTCGACGACGTCCGCGCCGACGGCGATGCCGCACGGGTTGGCGTGCTTGATGATCGCCACGCACGGCTCGGTGTGGTCGAACGCGGCACGGATCGCGGCGTCCGTGTCGGCGTAGTTGTTGTACGACATCTCCTTGCCGTGCAGCTGCTCGGCGGCGGCGATGCCCTTTCCGCTGCCGTCCACGTAGAGCGCGGCGGCCTGGTGCGGGTTCTCGCCGTAGCGCAGCACGTTCTCGCGCTGCCAGGTCGCGCCGAGGAACTTCGGGAAGCGCTCCTCGTCGGCCGGGGCGTAGCCGTCGGCGAACCAGGAGGCCACCGCCACGTCGTAGGCGGCGGTGTGCGCGAAGGCCTCACCGGCCAGACGCTTGCGGGTGGCCAGGTCGAAACCGCCTCCGGCGACGGCCTTCAGCACGTCCGCGTAGCGGGCGGGCGAGGTGACCACGGCCACCGACGGGTGGTTCTTGGCGGCGGCGCGGACCATCGACGGGCCGCCGATGTCGATCTGCTCGACGCACTCGTCCGGGGTGGCCCCCGACGCGACGGTTGCCTCGAACGGGTAGAGGTTCACGATGACCAGGTCGAACGGCGCGACGCCCAGCTCCTCCAACTGCGCGCGGTGCGACGCGAGGCGCAGGTCGGCCAGGATGCCGGCGTGCACGCGCGGGTGCAGGGTCTTGACGCGACCGTCGAGGCACTCGGGGAAGCCGGTCAGTTCCTCGACCGGGGTGACCGGCACGCCCGCGCCGGAGATCTTCGCCGCGGTCGAGCCGGTGGAGACCAGCTCGACTCCGGCCGCGTGCAGGCCCTGGGCCAGCTCTTCCAGGCCGGTCTTGTCGTAGACGCTGACGAGCGCCCGACGGATGGGACGAACGTTCTCGGAGGTGGGCTGCGGCTGGTTGCTGCCTGAGCTCATTACCGAATCCTTCTGCAATGCCCCGGCGAGATGACCACCCCGCCGGCGCGGTTTATGTGGTGTGGTGCCCGCGTGTGGTTACTCGGCGGCTCCGGCCGAGGGCACCGGGATCAGCACCCGGCGTCCGTCGATCCGGTGGCCCAGTCGGGCCAGCCGTCCCACCGCGTCGACGAGCAGTTTGCGCTCGACGTCCTTGATGCGCTCGTGGAGCGCCTCGCCCTCGTCCAGGTAGTCCGAGTCGGCGACCTCGACCACGCCCTGGGCGATGATCGGTCCGGTGTCCACGCCCTCGTCCACCAGGTGCACGGTGCAGCCGGTGACCTTGACCCCGTACGCCAGCGCTTCACGCACGCCGTGCGCGCCGGGGAAGGAGGGGAGCAGGGCGGGATGGGTGTTGACGATGCGGCCCGCGAAGCGGGTCATGAACGCGCCCCCGAGGATCTTCATGAAGCCTGCGGAGACGACCAGGTCCGGCGTGTGGAAGGCGGTGGCCCCGGTCAGCGCCTCGTCCCAGTCGGTGCGTTCGGGGTAGTCCTTCACCCGGTGCACGAACGTGGGAATGCCCGCCTTCTCGGCGCGCTCCAGACCGGCGATGCCGTCGCGGTCCGCGCCCACAGCGACGATGACGGCGCCGAAGGCCGGGTCGGCGGCGGCGTCGATCAGCGCCTGCAGATTGGTACCCGAACCGGAGACGAGGACGACAAGCCGGGCGGGCGCCGCGGGTGCGGCGAAGTCCAGCGGTGCACTGCCGGGCGCAAGAGCCACTGCTCGGTCCTTCAGGTCGGGCTGACGCCGCCGGAGTCGTACACGGTTCGTCGTGCACGGTTCACGAGGCGTGCGTCGAGCTCATCGGGTGGCAGTCGCGGGGTGTCATCTCGTGACCGGCATCCGCGTCCGCCGAACGGTGTCCGCGGCTTTCCCGCGAACCGGACGGGAACCTCCTGGGCGCGCCATCCGTCAGCAACGATACCGGCAGCTGTACGCGCGCCTGAACCCCGGCCGACGATCACCGGCGTGGATCATCCTGGGGTCGCACGCCACGGATGCTCCGGTAGTGAGAGGGTGTCTTCCGACAGGGAGACCGTGCGAGCAGGAGTTGCGGCGAAGACGATGGGCCACACCGGCGACACCAAACCGACCGGCGAGCAGGCGCGCGACCCGTTCGCGCCGCCGCCCGAGGGCACGCCCGACCGTCCCTGGCAGCCGCGTCTCCCCGCTCCCGCAGCCACCGGGCACGCACACGCCTCCAGCGACGGTGCCGGCACAGGTGCCGGTTCGCAGGGCGACAAGGGTGCGCCGCCGGAGGACGCCCGTCCCCAGGCCCAGCCGGGACACGCGCAGCCGCCGCAGGGACGGCCCGGCCAAGGTCAAGGTCATGGCCAGGGTCAGGGTCAGCCGCCGCAGGACCAGCCGCCGACGCGTGGGCGGGCGCAGGTCCCGCCGCCGCACCCGTGGAGCCCCGGCTACCAGGGCCAGCAGCCGCCGCTGCCGCGCTTCTACCCGCAGCAGCCGCCCCGGTTCGACCCCTCCGACCCGGTCCAGCGCCGCGCGCGTTACGCGCTGCTCAGCGGCATGTGGGGCTTCCTCTTCCTGATCCTCGGCGTGCCGTACCTGACGCTGCTGCTCGGTGCGCTGGCGGTGTACTGGGGCGTCAGCGCACTGCGCGGCACCGCGAAGACGCCGCAGAGCGCCGCCACCACGCCGAACATCTTCCAGTCCCCCGGCGCGGGCAACGCCCTGCCGCCGCAGGCTCCGCAGCAGCCGTCCCAGCCGTCCCAGCCGTCCCAACCGGGATGGTCGGGTCAGGGCGTCGGCCACTCCGGCTACTACCCGATGGCGCCGGTCAAGCCGCAGGCCCCGGCAGCGATCGGCGGCCTGATCGCCGGTGCGGTCAGCCTGGCGCTGGTCGCCGTGGTCTTCGGCGTGCAGCTGTACTACAAGAGCTACTACGACTGCGAGGCGAACGCGCCGACCAAGCAGTCCTACAGCCAGTGCGCGACCTCGGTCACGCCCCGGCCTCCGGCCTGGCTCGTCCAGCTGAACGGCGGCTGATCCAGAACCGGCGAGCCAGACTCGGCTCGCCCGTCCCGGAGGCGGCCCAGCCCTCGGGAACGAGGTCGGCGACGAGGTCCTTCGATTCCGTCCCGAGGTCGGTTCCGGTACCGGTCTCGGACTGCGCGGCTCGCTCGGTCGCACGTACCGCCGCGCGTTCCGCGCGGCCCGACCACCAACGGTGCAGGAACGCCGCGGGCAGGCCGGCACCCGCGGTCCAGCCGAACGCCGCAAGGGCGGTCCACCCGACCGGCGGCCCGACATGCGCGAGCGCGACGTCTCCCAGCGCTCCCCCGGCCCACAGCGCCACGGCCGCCGCGATCCCGGCGGTACAGGCCGACGCGCAGAGCACCGTCATCGCGAGCGCCCATCGGCCCGTCCCGGCTGTCGTGGCCGTCTCGTCGGCCTCGTCGGACTTGTCGGCGTCATCGGACTCGTAGGCCTCATCGGCCTGGTCGCCCGATGAGTTCGCAGGCGCACCCGCGGAGTCGCGGCCGAGCGCCCAGCCGACCACCGCTCCGGCGACGAGGGGCGTCAGCAACGCGATCAACCCGAGCACCGAGCGTCCCGGCCCGGGGACGATCGCCAGCAGCGGGAAGGCGATCGGCGGCAGCGCCTGCGTGCCGGTGGCCGCAGCATGCGCCGAGAGGGTGAATCCCGGTCCCAGTGCCCAGGATGCCCCCCAAACGGCGGCGTTCGGCAGCAGCACGATGCAGAGCAGCAGCAGCCCGACCCGTCCGGGCACGTCCGGCGCGAGCTGCGCGGCGAGCCCGCCGACGGCGCTCAGGTGCACGAGCAGCGCCACGGTCAGCACCAGCGCGCCGCTCCCCAGCAGGGCCAGCGCCCCGGCCGTGCCCGCCCGCAGCACGCGGTCCCGGTAGGGCGCGAGCGCACCGATCCGGGCTTGCGTGGCAGCGAACCGGCCCTCGGGTGCGACCACCGGCCAGATACCGAGCCACTGCCCTCGGGCCCGCAGCGCGGCCCAGGCTGCGGCGATCCCCCACTCCCCGGTCCGGCGCCGCGCACCCGTCATCGCGGCGGGCAGGGCCGTCAGCACCACCCACAGCAGGTCCGGCAGCGGCTCACTCTGCAACGCTCCGGCGAGCCCCAGCAGGGCGACAAGGAGTCCGACGGCCGCGTACCCGGCGACAACGCTGCCGATCCGTCCGGTACGGGCGGCCGCGCGGTGGACGAGCACGACGGCCAGGGCGGTGACGGCCAGCGGCGCGACCCCCAACGTCGCCGACCCGACCGGGTCCTCCCAGCGGAGCGGGCCGCCGTGCCCGAGCAGCCACAGCCCTCCGGCCAGGCGTGGCACGGCAAGCAGACTGTCGTCGGCGTACGGGGTGACCACCCACAGCAGGAACACGGGCACCGCGACCAGTCCCCATCCGGCGACGGCCGCTGCGGCGCCGGCGAGAAGAGCGGGTCGGTCGAAATTCGCCATGGTTCAGCGTGGGACCGAGACACGCCCGATCTGTCACAAAACATGCAGTTGTCACTCTTTGCTCCAACAATTCATATATGCGACTGAGCCTCACCCCGGCCACAGCGATCCTCGAGGTGCCCGCATGACCGCGCCCGCACCGCGCCGCCGCACCAAGAAGCAGGCCCAGGCTGCCCGCCGCTCCGCGGCAGGGGCAGCAGGGGCGGCAGGGCACAAAGCTCAGGCCCCGGACAAGATGACCGAGGTCGGAGCCGACGCTCCGTCAGCTGCCGCCTCCCTGCCCGCCGAAGCACCTGCCAAAGCACCTGCAAAGGCTCCACCGAAGGCATCCGGAGCGCAGCAGAAGTCGGAGACGCGGCCTCAGCCGCCCCCTCCCCCAAGCCTTGTGACAACCCCACAAAACGCGGCTGTGCAGCAGCCGTCCGCACCGACCCTCTCCTCGCTGGCCCCTGCGCCGGGTGCACCGGGACGGCTCGGCTCCGTCGGTCACGCTCCGCCCGCCGCGACCCGCAGTGTCGACTCCGGATCAGGGCCGCAGGTCAACGGCCATGGGAAGGCCAACGGCACCGTCAACGGCAAGGTCAACGGGAAGGTCAACGGGAACAAGTCGCCGCTCGCCGCGCCGAGCGCCCCCACATCACCACCCACGTCGCCACCCGCTCCCCCGCCCATGGCCACGCCAATGCCCACGGCCGAGACGTTCGACGCCCTCTACCGCGACGCCGGGCCGCGCCTGGTGCAGCAGACCTACCTGCTGACCGGCAGTCAGCACCGCGCCGCGCACTGCGTCCGGCGTGCCTTCCAGCAGGCCTGGACGGACTGGCGCATCGTCAGCCTGGACAGTTCGCCGGAGGGCTGGGTGCGCGCCGCGGCCTTCGAGCTGGCCCTGTCGCCGTGGCACCGCGGCGGCCCGCGCATGCAGCACCTGCTGCGCCTGCCGCACCGTCATCTCACCCCGGCTGCCGCTCCCAAGGCGGACCCGAAAGCGGCCGCGCAGGCGGACCCGGAGCAGGCCGGCTCCGACAAGGCGCTGATGAAGGCCCTGATGCGGCTGCCCCGCCCGCAGCGACGGGCCCTGGTCCTGCACGACGTGATAGGGCTCGACTGGGCGCAGACCGCCGCCGAGGTCGAGGGCAGCACCCCGGTCACCTTCGGCCGCGTGGCGCGGGGCCGCCGCGCGCTCGCGGAGGCCGTGCCGGGCGTGGTGGGGTCGGACCCGGAGCAGAGCGGCTTCGGCCGTCGCCTGGGCGCGCGGCTGCGCAGGACCGCCGAACGCGGCTGTGCGGGTATGGAACCGCTGACCGCACCCGGTGTCACCCGCACCCGGGCCCGGCTCCACGACCACGGCCTCACCCTGGCGTCCGGCGTGCTGACGTTGGCGACGGCGGGCGGCTTGGCGGCCTCGCTGTTGTGGGGCACTCCGATGCACCCGGCGGAGCGGCCGATCATCGTCCACCCCAACCCGAACGCCACCCAACTCGCCCTCTACTCCCCGGCCCAGGCGCAGCCGAAGCACCTGCCGCACCAGAGGCTGCCGTCGATCCCCGTCGACTGGGCCGAACGCGCCCGCTACGAGGCCGCCCTGGCCAAGCAGAAGAAGCAGCAGGCAGCCGACGCCGCCAACTCCAAGGGGAAGCAGGCCGGCCCGACCACGCAGTCCAGCCCGACCGCCCAGCCGACGACGGGCGCCGGGACGAGCACAGGGACGAGCGCCGACCAGAACAGCACGCCGGCTCTCTGCCGGATCTTCTCCCTTCCCTGTGACCGCCCCGGTCATTCAGGGCACTCCGGCCACGGCGGCCACCAGAAGAAGTCCTCCTCCACCAAGAAATCCCACCACTGACCACTGACAACTGACGGCTGACAACGCGAAGCCGCCCTGCCGGAGGGATCTCCGGCAGGGCGGCTTCGCGTGCGCGTTGCGTGCGTCAGGCAGTCAGGCGGTCAACCGTCTCAGCCGATCAGCTCGCGGGCCAGGCGGGCGGTCTCGGACGGCGTCTTGCCGACCTTGACACCGGCGGCCTCGAGGGCCTCCTTCTTCGCCTGGGCCGTGCCGGAGGAGCCGGAGACGATGGCGCCGGCGTGGCCCATGGTCTTGCCCTCGGGCGCGGTGAAGCCCGCCACGTAGCCGACGACCGGCTTGGTGATGTGCTCCTTGATGTACGCGGCCGCGCGCTCCTCGGCGTCGCCACCGATCTCACCGATCATCACGATGATGTCGGTGTCGGGGTCGTCCTGGAACGCCTGAAGGGCGTCGATGTGGGTGGTGCCGATGACCGGGTCGCCACCGATGCCGACGGCCGAAGAGAAGCCGATGTCGGACAGCTCGTACATCATCTGGTACGTCAGGGTGCCGGACTTGGACACCAGACCGATGCGGCCGGCCTTGGTGATGTCGGCCGGGATGATGCCCGCGTTGGACAGTCCGGGGCTGATCAGACCGGGGCAGTTCGGGCCGATGATGCGGGTCTTGTTGCCCTTCTGGTTGTTGTACGCCCAGAAGTTGGCGGTGTCGTGGACCGGCACGCCCTCGGTGATCACGACGGCCAGCGGGATCTCGGCGTCGATGGCCTCGATGACCGCGGCCTTGGTGAACGCCGGCGGAACGAAGATCACGGAGACGTTGGCGCCGGTGGCCGCGATGGCCTCCTTGACGGTGCCGAAGACGGGCACCTCGGTGCCGTCGACGTCAACGGTGGTGCCGGCCTTGCGCGGGTTCACGCCGCCGACGATGTCGGTACCCGAGGCGAGCATGCGGCGGGTGTGCTTCATGCCCTCGGAGCCGGTCATGCCCTGGACGATGACCTTGCTGTCCTTGGTGAGGAAGATAGCCATTCTCGGTTCCCCAGCCCTTACTTCGCAGCCGCGAGCTCAGCGGCCTTGTCGGCCGCGCCGTCCATGGTGTCCACCTGCTGCACGAGCGGGTGGTTCGCGTCGGTCAGGATCTTGCGACCCAGCTCGGCGTTGTTGCCGTCCAGGCGGACGACCAGCGGCTTGGTGACGGCCTCGCCCTTGCTGGAGAGCAGCTCCAGAGCCTGGACGATGCCGTTGGCGACCGCGTCGCACGCGGTGATGCCACCGAAGACGTTGACGAAGACGGACTTGACGTCCGGGTCGCCCAGGATGATCTCCAGGCCGTTCGCCATGACCTCGGCGGAGGCGCCACCGCCGATGTCGAGGAAGTTGGCGGGCTTGACGCCGCCGTGGTTCTCACCGGCGTAGGCGACGACGTCCAGGGTGCTCATGACGAGACCCGCGCCGTTGCCGATGATGCCGACCTCGCCCTCGAGCTTGACGTAGTTGAGGCCCTTCTCCTTGGCCTTCGCCTCGAGCGGGTTGGCGGCGGCCTTGTCCTCCAGCGCCTCGTGCTCCGGCTGGCGGAAGCCGGCGTTCTCGTCCAGGGAGACCTTGCCGTCAAGCGCGATGATCTTGCCCTCGCCGGTCTTGACCAGCGGGTTGACCTCGACCAGCAGGGCGTCCTCGGCGATGAAGACGGTCCACAGCTTCTGCAGGACCTCGGCGACCTGGTCGGCGATCTCGGCCGGGAACTTGGCCGCGGCGACGATCTCGGCGGCCTTGGCCGGGGTGCAACCCTCGACAGCGTCGACGGCGACCTTGGCCAGCGCCTCGGGGTTCTCCTCGGCGACGACCTCGATCTCCACGCCGCCCTGGACGGAGGCCATGGCCAGGAAGGTCCGGTTGGTCCGGTCGAGGAGGAAGGAGACGTAGTACTCCTCCTTGATGTCCGCCGTCTGGGCGAGCATCACCTTGTGGACGGTGTGGCCCTTGATGTCCATCCCGAGGATGGCCTTGGCCTTCTCCACGGCGTCCGCCGGGTCGGCGGCGAGCTTGACGCCGCCGGCCTTACCACGGCCACCGACCTTCACCTGAGCCTTGACGACCGCGCGGC
The DNA here is from genome assembly GCF_041262485.1 of Streptacidiphilus sp. BW17. Taxonomy (NCBI): domain Bacteria; kingdom Bacillati; phylum Actinomycetota; class Actinomycetes; order Kitasatosporales; family Streptomycetaceae; genus Streptacidiphilus; species Streptacidiphilus sp. BW17. The sequence goes on from NZ_JBGCCR010000009.1 coordinate 26,178, forward strand.
CGCCCAGGCGCTCGGCGACCGCAGCAGCGGCCTCCGGGGTCTCGATGACTTCACCGTCCAGCACCGGTACACCGTGCTTGGCGAAGAGGTCCCTCGCCTGGTATTCGAACAGGTCCACGCGCGTCCGTCCTTGTGATCGCGACTGCTTGTCTTCCCAGCGTGCCGCACACGACCGATGTCGGGCGGGGGCGCGGGGGCCCTGGCAGGGGTCCTGGCGTCAGCGCCTTCGCTACGGGGAGCACACGGCGGCGTGGCACGCGGCATGTCCGTCTCGCAGGTTATCGCCGTCCGGGGTGCGGGGTTCACCTGGGAGGCTCCACAGACCGGTGATAACCATCACAACGGGGGTACGGGCGGCGCGGCGCGCGACTCCGCTGTTCGGTCCTGCCCGCCGGCGCGGCTCCGCGCGGCGTCCGATTCGGCGTCGGTCCGGCGTCTGTTCCGGCGTCCGGTCCGACGTCGGCTCGGCGTCCTTCAGGGTGTGCGCTTCTGATTCACTCCGGCCGTTCGGTGGACATCCATGGAAGGACCCTTGCGCCGGGAACCCGGCAGGTATAACGGATACATCACAGAGCGTGGTGAACTCCCGCCACCCGTGTCCGAAGTGCCCGAGAAGCGGACGCCCGATGCACAGCACTCACAGTCCCGGCGCGGCCGCAGACGCGCTTTCCGCCGGTGCACTCTCCGACGGTGCGCTCTCCGAGGGTGCGCTCCCCGACGGCGGAGACAGCCGCGACGGAGGCCTCGACAGCGGCTGCGACGAGGGCGGCGGTGAGGGCTGCGACGACGGTCCAGGACACAGAGCCCACGCGTCCGAGCTCGGCGCGGCCCGTTCCAGCTGGCCCATGGACCGCCAGGCAGCAGCCACCTTCGCCGCCGTCGCCGCGTCGGTCGCCCGGGCCCGGTTCTTCGTCCGGATCACCGCCGCCATGTGGCGACTCGCTCCGGACACGCTGGCCGACACCGAGCTGTGCATGTCCGAGCTGGTGGGCAACGCCGTCCGGCACACCAGCAGCGAACGCCTGCACTGCCGGCTGTGGAGCGCCCGGGGGATGCTCTTCGTCGAGGTGGACGACGAGGACCTGCGCGACGTCCCCCGGGTCGCCCGCGCGGGCGAGGACGACGAGGCCGGACGCGGCATGCTGCTGATCGACACCTTCAGCACCGCCTGGGGCGCCGTCCCCCGCCCCGGCGCGAGCGGAGAGACGGTCGGCAAGACGGTCTGGGCGGCACTTCCTCTGCCGCGCTGAGCCATGTGGGTGAAAGCCCCGCTTCCGCTCACTCGGCGGGTATCGGCAGCGGCTGCTTCTGCAGTGCCGCCGCCATGACCTCCGGAAAGAGGTCCGGCGTGCAGGCGAACGCCGGTGCACCGAGTGCGGCCAGGGCTCCGGCGTGCTCGCGGTCGTAGGCGGGCGCGCCCTCGTCGCTGAGCGCCAGCAGCGCGATGAACTGCACCCCGGCGGCCTTCATCGCCGCCACCCGCTTCAGCATCTCCGTCCGGATGCCGCCCTCGTACAGGTCGCTGATCAGGACCACCACGGTGTCGGCGGGCCGGGTGATCTTCGACTGGCAGTAGGCCAGCGCCCGGTTGATGTCCGTGCCGCCGCCCAGGCGGACGCCGAAGAGCACGTCCACCGGGTCGGCCAGTTCCTCGGTCAGGTCGACGACGGAGGTGTCGAAGACGACCAGCCGGGTGCTGAGCGAGTGCATCGACGCCAGCACGGCGCCGAAGACGGACGAGTGGACCACCGAGGCGGCCATCGATCCGGACTGGTCGATGCAGAGGATGACGTCCTTCTTCACCGCCCGCTGCGCCCGCGCATAGCCGACCAGACGCTCGGGCACGACGGTGCGCTGCTCCGGCAGGTAGTTGGCGAGGTTGGCCCGGATGGTGCGGTTCCAGTCGATGTCGTGGTGGCGTGGCCGGTGGGTGCGGGCGCTGCGGTCCAGCGCGCCGCCGACCACCGAGCGGGTGCGCGTGGCGATCCGGCGTTCGAGGTCCGCGACGACCTTGCGGACCACCGCGCGGGCGGTCTCCCGCGTGGTCTCCGGCAGCGCCTTGCCGAGCGAGATCAGTGTGGCGACCAGGTGCACGTCCGGTTCGACCGCCTCCAGCATCTCCGGCTCCATCAACAACCGGGCCAGGCCCAGGCGTTCGATGGCGTCCTGCTGCATCAGCTGGACCACGCTGGTCGGGAAGTAGCTGCGGATGTCGCCCAGCCAGCGCGCCACCTGCGGGGCGGAGCCGCCCAGCCCGGCGCTGCGCGTGCCCGACCCGGAGCCCTCGGGCCGCTGCTGGTAGAGCGCCGCGAGGGTCCGGTCCATCGCGGCGTCCCGCCCGGCGAGCGCCCGCCCGGTCCCGTCCGCGTCCCCGCCGAGGGCCAGCCGCCAACGACGCAGTCGCTCGTCGTGATCGTCGTGCTCCTCGTGAGCGCCGTGCTCCTCGTGAGCGCCGTGCTCCTCGTGAGCGCCGTGCTCCTCGTGAGCGCCGTGCTCCTCGTGAGCGCCGTGCTCCTCGTGAGCGCCGTGATCGCCGGTGCCCCGAGCGTCATGTGTCGTCTGTTGCCGCGTCACTTCGTCTCTCCCGTCCCCGTCCCCAGAATCAACTGGACCGTGGCCAGAGCGGGCGCGGCCCGCTCGGCGTCGAACCCGACCGCGAAGCCGAGCGGCGCGTCCATCGGGCGGTCGCGCCCTGACATGCCGTCACGCACCCGCTCGCCGACGCTGCGTCGGACACCGGCCTCCAGCCGGGCAAAGGTGCGGCGCAGCAGCGGAAGCACGTCCGGGAACACGTCCTCCGGGATCGCGGCGATCCAGGCGTCGAGCAGCGCGAGCAGGCGCTGGTCGTGCACCAGCAACATCCCGCCGCCGGCGAGGAAGCCGTCGACCCACGCCGCACCCTCGGCGGGCGGGACCCCAGGCGTCAGCACCAGCCCGAGCAGCCGGGCCGTCTCGTCCTCCGCCAACCGGCCGTCGTCCAGCAGCAGTCGGGTGGCCCGGCCACGAACGACTCCGGCGGCGAGCTCACGCCGCACCAGGCCGCGCAGGCAGGCGACCCACTGCTCCGACACGTCCGGTGTTGTTGGCTGACGCCGCGCGGTGGGCGCGGTGGACGCGGTCGGCTCGGCCTCCTGGGTCTGCTCAGTCAACTCGGTCAGCTCGGTCAGCTCGGCGGCGGGTTCCGTCTCCGAGAGCGTCGTCGCAAGCAGGCCGATCGCGCTGTGGGTGGCCGTGATCCGGTCGGCCAGCGCGGCTGCCGCCACCGGCTCGAGCGACGTGGCCGCGGCGGGCAGCCCCACGCATATGCGCACGGCCAGGGAGGTCGCCAGCTCGCTCAGCAGCCCGGCTCCGGTGGACCGGACGTCGCCGTAGCGCAGGGAGCGCACCAGCGCCGGGAGGGCGTCGGCAAGATGGTCCACGTCGGTGTCGAGCGCCGCACGGTCCGCCAGGCAGCGCAGCACCACCGGAAGGGCCTCCGGCAGCGCGGCGAGCAGGCAGCGCTCCGCCAGCGCGGTCACCTCCCCGAGCCGACCGGCCTCCACCGCCTGCGCCGAGGCACGCGCCGAGGCAGCCGCCTCGACGGTCGTGCCCCACACGCCCGCCTCGGCGACCTTGACCGCCAACTCCGGCTCCCAGGCCAGCTCCCAACTCTCCCGGAAGGTCCCGGTGGAGCGGGTCTGGGAACGGGCGGGGACCGCCCAGTCGATGCCGAGCAGCGTCAGCCGGTGAAGCAGCCGACTGCGTGCCGCGTCCAACTCACGCCGCAGATCCAGGTCGAGGGACCGGACCCGGGCCTCGGGTTTGAGCCGGAGCTCGCGCTGAAGCCGGGTCAGGTCCCGCTGCAGCGGCACGGCTGGTGCTCCCTCCGGCACCTCGCCGAGCGCGTCGCCGACGACCAGCCGGTCCTCGATCAACCGCAGCGGCACGTCCGAGCCGTCGCACAGCACCGCGCGGACCGCGTCGACCGTCTCCGCCAGCCCGGCCAGCGGCCGACCGCGGACGACGGCCAAGGTCTCCGCCAGCCGCACCGCCTCGATCACGTGCGCCGAGGAGACGGCGTGGTCCTCCTCGCGCAGCAGCACCGCGACCTTGGTCAGCCAACGCTCCACGACCCGCTGGCCGTTCGCCTCGAACAGGTGCTGGTACCAGCCCGGGGAGGCGATCCCCGCCCCGTAGCCGGTGGCCTGCGAGAGCCGACGATGCGTCCACGGCACCCAGGTCAGCTCGACCTTGACCTTGGGCAGGCCGCGCAGCAGCGCGTTGTCGGCGGCGGCCGTCGACGCCTTGGGCTCGAGCGCGGGCACGTGCCAGGCGCCGCAGACGACGGCTATCCGCTGGTGCCCGGCCTTGGCCGCGACCCGGATCTGCTTGCGCATGTGCGCCTCGCGGCGCGCGTCCCCGGGCGTGACCGGAACCCCGGCCCGCAGCTCCCCCATCGCCTCGGCGAGAGCGCGGAACGGCGCCAGGGCGTCGACGGGCGGCGCGTCGGCGTTCCCGTCAGCGCTCACGTCGATGCTTCCGTCAGTGCTTCCGTCTGCGCCCCCGGACGAGGCCATGCGTGCCGGGTGGGTGTGCTCGACGACGTCGTCCCACCAGCGCTCGGCATCCTCCTGCCCGGCAGCGCGCGCGAGTTCGGCGATCGGGTCCAGGAGCGGCGTCGCCACGGACGTCTCGACCGGATCGCCGTTCTCGGCCCGCTCAGCCTTCTCGTCCTTCGCGTTCTTCTCATCCTTCTCGTCCTCGTCGTCGCTGGTGGCGAGGGCGAAGGTGTGCGCCGCCGGCAGGTCGACGAAGCGCACCGGGATTCCGCCGTCGAGGGCGTGCCGCAGCGCGACCCACTCTGGCGAGAACGCGGCGAACGGCCAGAACGCCGCCCGCGACGGCTGGTCCACGACGTGCGCGAGCAGCGCGACCGGCGGCGTCATCTCCTTGCTTGCGGCCAGCGGCAACAACGCGTCGGCCTCGGGCGGCCCCTCGATCAGCACCACGTCCGGCCGGAACTGGGCCAGCGCCGCGCCCACGGCCCGTGCCGAGCCGGGACCGTGATGGCGGATGCCCAACAGGGCGGTCTCCGTCAACGCCGCCTCCTCAGCGCGCAACCGCGTCGCGGCAGCTGCGGTAGAAGTCCTTCCAGTCCGCGCGCTCTCGCACGACGGACTCCAGGTACTCCTGCCAGATCAGCTGATCCGTCGCCGGATCGCGGACCACCGCGCCGAGGATGCCCGCGGCCACGTCCCCCGCGCGCAGTTGACCGTCACCGAAGTGCGCCGCCAGCGCGAGCCCGTTGGTGACCACGGATATGGCCTCGGCCGTGGAGAGCGTGCCGGAGGGGGACTTGAGCTTGGTCCGCCCGTCGGCGGTGACGCCGTCGCGCAGCTCCCTGAAGACCGTGACCACGCGCTGGATCTCGGCCAACGCGGTCGGCGTCTCCGGGAGTTCGAGCGAGCGGCCGAGCTCGGTGACGCGGCGGGCGACGATGTCCACCTCGTCGTCGAACGAGGCGGGCAACGGCAGCACCACCGTGTTGAAGCGCCGTCGCAGGGCGGAGGACAGCTCGTTGACGCCGCGGTCGCGGTCGTTGGCGGTGGCGATCAGGTTGAAGCCGCGGACGGCCTGCACCTCGTCGCCCAGCTCGGGGATCGGCAGCGTCTTCTCGGAGAGGATGGTGATCAACGTGTCCTGCACGTCGGCCGGGATGCGGGTGAGCTCCTCGACCCGGGCCGTCATGCCCTCCGCCATGGCGCGCAGCACCGGACTCGGGACCAGGGCCTCCCGGCTGGGGCCCTCCGCGAGCAGCCGGGCGTAGTTCCAGCCGTAGCGGATCGCCTCCTCCGGCGTGCCCGCGGTGCCCTGGACCAACAGCGTGGAGTCTCCGCTGACCGCGGCGGCCAGATGCTCGGACACCCACGTCTTGGCCGTGCCCGGCACACCGAGCAGCAGCAGCGCCCGGTCGGTGGCGAGGGTGGTCACCGCGACCTCGACGATCCGACGTGGACCGACGTACTTCGGCGTGATCACCGTGCCGTCCGGCAGCGTGCCGCCGAGCAGGTAGGTGGCCACCGCCCAGGGCGAGAGCCGCCAGCGCGCCGGACGCGGCCGGTCGTCCGCGGCGGCGAGCGCCGCGAGCTCGGCCGCGTACGCCGTCTCGGCATGCGGCCGGAGCACGGCCGGAGCCTCGGCCGGGGTGTCGAGCACAGGGTCGGACACGGGGTCGGGCACGGGGACGGAGGGTGTGGTGGACGTGGACATAGGTCTCCTCAGGGAGGAAGGCACCAGGGCATCGTCGGCGGACCGCCGGAACGCGGTCGGAAACGCAGTCAGAAACACGGTCGGCAGCACAGTCGAAAACGCAGAGTCGGCAGGTCGACAGGGCATTCACGGCCCGGTCGTCGCCTGCGAGAACCACTCTGCACGGTGGGTCTGACAATTCGTCGGGCCACCGCCCCGAACGAGTGAACGACGCCTTACGCAGCAGCCCGATGTGTCAGTGGTGGGCTCTAACGTCACGGACATGAACGATCGCTGGACTACCGATCACGTTCTCTCCCTCTCCCCTGACGCCCCCTCGGCCAAGGCCGCCGCCAAGCTCGCCAAAGCGGAGCCCTGGTCCGACACGGGCGCGTCCGCCGCCGCCGTGTGGGGCGCTTGCAAGGGCAGCGGGTCGCGGCCCTACCAAACGGTGGTCGCGTTGGACGGCCCCGCCTACCACTGCTCCTGCCCGAGCCGGAAGTTCCCTTGCAAACACGCGCTGGCGCTGTTGCTGCTCTGGTCCGGCGACGCCCTGTCCGACGCCGAAGCATCGGAGTGGGCCGCCTCCTGGCTGACCTCCCGTCAGCAGCGGGCCGAGCGCGCTACGGAGCGCGCCACCGCGTCCGCGCCAAAGGACGACACCGCGGCGGTCGCCCGCCGGGCCGGGCGTGAGGCACGCGTTGCCGTCGGTACGGCCGAGCTCCAGGCCCGCCTCACGGACCAGCTCGGCACCGGGCTCGCCGAGGCGCCCGGCCAGGGCTACCGCTTCTGGGAGGGCGTCGCAGCGCGCATGGTCGATGCCCAGGCCCCCGGCCTGGCCACCCGTGCACGGGAGTTGGGCGCGCTGCCGGCATCCGGACCGGACTGGCCCTCCCGCCTGCTGGAGGAGTACGGCCTGCTGCACCTGCTGGCCTCGGGCTACCAGCGGGTCGGCGAGTTGCCCGAACCCCTGGCGGCGACAGTCCGTTCCCGCGTCGGCTTCACCGTCGACAGCGCCGAGGTACTGCGCGGCCCGCTGGTCCGCGACCGGTGGCTGGTCCTCGGCTCCCGCGACAGCGCCGACGAGCGCCTCACCACGCGCCGGCTCTGGCTCCGGGGTGAGGAGTCGGGCCACACCGCGCTGCTGCTCTCCTTCGGCCGCCCAGGCGTGGCGCCGGAGTTGGCGCTCCCGACCGGCCTGGCACTCGACGCCGAGCTGGCCTTCCACCCGGCTGCCCGCCCGCTGCGCGCCGCCCTCGGCGCCCGCCACGCCGCTCCCGCCGCCGCGCCGCGGCCCTCCGGCGTGACCGTCGATGCCGCGCTGGACACCTACGCGGCGGCGCTCGGTGACGACCCGTGGCTGACCTGCTGGCCGGTCGTCGTCTCGGACGTCGTCCCGGTGCCCACGGAGACGGGCTGGAGCCTGGTCGACGGCACGGGCGCGATACCGCTGCGCTCCGGCTCGCTCTGGCGGCTCGTCGCCGCGTCCCAGGGCCGTCCAGTCACCCTTTTCGGCGAGTGCGGCTGCCGCGGCTTCGATGCGGTCACCGCCTGGACCGACGAGGGATCCCTTCTGCTGTGAGCGCGGGCAATTCACCTACGTTCATCGGCTGCCCCGCACCCCGCCCCGGCAGAAAGGCCTCACGTGACGCCCACGACGCCTGCACCTCCCGCAACCGCCTGGTCCGACCTCGTCGAGGACGCCCTCCTCGGCACCAACCGCCGCAGTCGGCCCGACCTGCTCGACCGTGCCGCCGCGCTCACCGTGGCACGCCGGGCCGGTCTGCGTCCGGCGCCCGCACCCGAGATACCGGCCGCCGCGCCACCGGACACCCGCACGCCGCTGCCTCCGGCCGCCGCACGACGACTCGCGTCCCTGCTGGCGGACGGCTCAGCCGGGGAACTGCTGCCGCAGTGGCTCGCCGCCACCCGGCTGCGCGGCTACGCGCCGCCTTCGTCACTGCTCCCACAACTGCTCGACACCGCACGCCAGCGGAGCGAAATCCGCCCGGACGCCGTTGCCGTCGCCGGTCCCGTCGGGCGCTGGCTGGCCGGGCTCAACCCCGAGTGGCGCTTCGTGCTGCGCGTGCCCGTGGAGGGCCCCGAGGTCAACGACACGACAGTCGATCCGACAAACAGTCAGTCCCTTTGGCAGGAGGGTCTCTTCGCCGAGCGTGTCACCTACCTGACCCGACTCCGGAGGCGCGATCCCGCGGCCGGGCTGGCGTTGCTCCGGACGACGTGGCGCAGCGAACGTGCGGAGGACCGGCTGCTCTTCCTGGACGCACTGCAGGAGGGCCTCGGTCCGGACGACGAGGCCTTTCTGGAGGCCGCTCTCGCAGACCGCGCCAAGAACGTCCGGGCGACGGCGGCCGAGCTGCTCTCCACGCTGCCTGGGTCCGCTCTGGCCGGGCGGATGGCCCAGCGCGCGCGGCAGGCGGTCTTCCTGCAGGGCCAGGACCTGGTCGTCGAGCCGCCCACCGGCTGCGATGCCGCGATGCAGCGAGACGGCATAGCCGCCGGTTCGCCGACCGGCCGTGGTGACCGGGCATTCTGGCTTGGCGAGATCGTCGCGGCGACCCCGCTCCGTCTCTGGACCGAGCTGATCGGCCCGCCGGAGGAGGTCCTGGCGCTCTCGCCCACCCCGGAGTGGGCCCGCGAGCTGTTCGACGCCTGGGCCCGGGCCGCGGTCCGCCAGCACGACGCCGCATGGGCGAGCGCGCTGCTCACCATCCACGCCGCCCATGGGGCAACGGGCACGCCGGCCCGCCTGGTCGCCGTACTGCCGCCCGACGAGCGGGCGGAGTGGACGGCGGGTTTCCTGTCCGTACAGGGGTTGGCCGACGCGTTCCAGCTGCTGGTCACCTGCCCGGGTCCGTGGCCGGAGCTGCTGTCCACGACGGTGCTGGACGCACTCGCCGAGGCCGCGAACGGCGGCGCCTACCCGTGGAGCCACAGCGGCGTGCTCGGCGTCGCCGAGCGCTCGTTGCCGGTCGCCGCGGCCGCTCGCGTCGACGAGCTGGCCGCGACCGGTTCAGCAGCGTGGGCGGAGGTCTTCACCCGGCTCGCCGGCACGTTGCGCACCCGCAATGCGATGCTCACCGAACTGGGCAGCCGCGAACCGGACAGCCGCGAACCGGGCGGCGTCAAGCTCGCCGGCTGACCTTCAGGTTCGACGGGTGACCTTCCGCGCCCGGAGCCGGACGGTCCGCCGCCCGAGGATCAGGCCGCGGCGCCCGCACGCAGGTTGCTCTCGACCCAGCTCACCACGTCGCGCGTCGGCGTGCCGGGGGTGAAGATCTCGGCCACGCCGAGCTCCTTGAGCTGCGGGATGTCGGCGTCAGGGATGATGCCGCCGCCGAAGACCACGATGTCGGCTGCGTCGCGCTCGCGGAGCAGCTCAACGATCTTGGCGCAGAGCGTCATGTGCGCGCCGGAGAGGATCGACAGGCCGATCCCGTCCGCGTCCTCCTGGATCGCGGTGTCGACGATCTGCTCCGGGGTCTGGTGCAGCCCGGTGTAGATCACCTCCATGCCGGCGTCGCGCAACGCACGGGCGATCACCTTGGCGCCACGGTCGTGACCGTCGAGACCGGGCTTCGCCACCACCACGCGGATAGGGCCGGACACGCCCATCTTTGCCTCCTGCGTCCTTGCAGTTGCTGCGTTGACCGACGTTGCCATCCGGTGTCGGCATCCGGTGTCGGAACGTTATCCCCGGCCGGGGCCGGACGCCGTTTCGCAGACCCGAGCGAGGGGAGAATCACAATGATCCACCGTTCGTCCTGATCCATCGTTCATCGACGAGTTCACTGCGCGTTGGAGCCATACCCCACCTCGGCGACGCCCACCCGTCGTCAGCCGCCTGTGATCCACCACCAAGGCGGCCATCAGGGTGGCGGGGGCATCGAGGCGCAGCGGGGAGCCGCAAGCCGTCACGCAGCCACCGCTGTGCTGCCGCCCGCTCGGCGCGCCCTCGACACACGTTCGGCCGCGACTCCGGCGCCGCACGAGGTTGGTGCGGCACGGTCGCCGCCGCGTCGCGTCGTGGGACTCGAGCCTGCTCGCCCGTCCACGCCGGACGCTTCCCGGATCCGACCCGCGGGGAGGTCGTGGCTGTGAGCATCGTGTCGGAGCGCACCGGCGCCTGGGCGCGCGAGATCTGCGGGACCGGGCTGGGCATCGGGCTGGGTGTCGGCTTGGAAGGCGTCGCACTGGCCGGCCATCTGCTGCTCTACCCCGGTGGGTTCCTCCAGCCGGAGCCGTGGCCGCCGGAGCGCCCGCAGCACTGCGGCCACCTGCGCCGCAGTCAGTCCGTCGCGGAGAGCAGGCTCGGCCAGGACCGGGCCGACGGGATCGGTGGGGCCGGGGGCGGGGTCGGCGGTGACGGGGAGGCGCTCGGAGGCGCCCACGCCCCCGTCCTGTTGCTGCACGGCCTCTTCGACAACCGGGCGGTCTTCACGCTGCTCCGCCACAACCTGCACGTCCACGGTTGGGACCACGTGCACGCGTTGAACTACAACCCGCTGACGCTCGACATCCCGCGCGCCGCCGCACTCTTCGGCCACCAGGTCGAACAGGCCCGCTGGATCTACGGCGGCGAACGGATCGCCGTCGTCGGCCACAGCCTCGGCGGACTGATCGCGCGTTACTACGTACAACGCCTCGGTGGGAGCGAACACGTGCACACCCTGGTGACCCTCGGCACGCCCCACCAGGGCACGGTGGCGGCGCATGCACTCCGCGCCTTTCCGATCGTGCGTCAACTACTGCCGGGCAGCGAGGTGATATCCGAACTCGGCGCGCCTGCGCCCGAATGTTCGACGCGCTTTCTCTGCTTCTGGGGCGGCCTGGACGCGCTGATCCTTCCGCACCAACACGCCCGACTCGACCACCCCGACCTCGCCACGGAGAACGTGCTGGTCCGCACCGCCGGACACCTGTCGCTGCCGGTGCACTGGGAGGTACTCACGCGTGTGCGCGAGGCGTTGACGGACGCCCAGAAATCGACACCAGTACGACGAGTGAACAGTCGTCAGATCGCCTGATCGTAAGACGGCTACCTGGGGGGACAATTCAGGAGTTCTCTTGTTTCCGGTGCGATACCGGGGATACAGTCACGGACACTTTCCCGCTGTCGAGGTGGATTGGGATTCCCGTGACCACTGATACCAGTTGGTACGGCCAGGAAACCCTGGTCCTTCCCGACCACGGTCGGCCGTACCCGGAGCAGTGGGCCTACGACACATACGACGCATATGCGTACGCGCACCCCTACACGGATCCCTACTGCCCGGCCCACCAGGCGTACCACCAGGAGCCCTGTCAGGCGCACTTCGGGTGTCCGGAGTACCAACGGCCCCAGCCCGCGTACTCGGCGGCCTTCGCGGACCACCCGACCACCACGGCGGTCGCCTACGTCGACGCCACCATCGTCGACCTCCCGGCCGACGCTTCCGTCGACGTTCCTGTCGCAGCCCCCCTCACGCCGCCGCCCGCCGCACCACCCGTCGTCGGCGGGCGGGCCGCCGCCAGAGGGGCGCGACGGAAGGCGGCCCGGCGCCGGTCCGCGGTGCTGACCATCGTCGCGCCGTCCGCGGCGGTTCTGGGAGTTGCCGGTGCAGCCGCCGCCACGATGGGCCCCCTGAGCGCCCACCACCACGTCACAACGACCGCCATCTCGGCCCCCGACGCCGCCCAGGCGCAGGCGAAGACGCTGACCAGCACCGAGACGCGGGACGCCGCCGAACGCACCAGCCGCGACGAAGCCCGCACCGCCCTGCAACTGCGGGTCGCCGCAGCCAAGAAGGCCGCCGCCGAGGCGCCGCGCTTCGTGCTCCCGATCGCCTACCACACCGGCCTCAGCGCGCTGTTCGGCCAGGCCGGGACGCACTGGATGCAGTTGCACACCGGCATCGACTTCCCGGTGCCGGTCGGCACTCCCGTCCACGCGGTGACCGGAGGGGCCGTCAGCACCGAGTGGAACCCCTTCTACGGCAACATGTCCAAGGTGACCGCGCCGGACGGCACGATCACCTGGTACTGCCACCTCAGCGCCTACCGGCTGCACAGCGGCCCGGTGAAGGTCGGCGAGGTGATCGCCTACTCCGGCGACACCGGCAACTCCACCGGACCGCACCTCCACTTCGAGGTGCACCCGACCGGCGGCCCGGCCGTGGACCCACTGCCCTGGCTGCTGGCCCGCGGCCTGGACCCGCGCTGAGGCGGGCCCGACTACTCAGCGCTCAGAGCTTCTCGACCGGTGCGTAGCGCAGCAGCAGTTGCTTCGTGCCCTCCGCGCCGAAGTCGATGGTGGCCTTCGCGTCGTCCGCCGGGCCCGACACCGCCATCACCGTGCCCAGTCCGAAGCGGTCGTGGGTGACCCGGTCGCCGACGGCCAGGCTGACCATCGGACGGTCCTTCATCCGTCCCGCGTTCTTGCCCCAGCCCGCCGCCGGCGTGGAGCGTCGGCCACCCGCCGTACCCGTGCCGGCCGAGCGGCCACCGAATCCACCGCCGGAGCCGCCCGAGCCGCCGGACTTCAGCGACGGCACTGCCGCCGCGGCGGTCCGCTTCTCGTCCACCAGGGTCGGCGGGATCTCCTCCAGGAACCGCGACGCCGGGTTGTACGACGGCTGACCCCAGGCGCTGCGCAGCACCGCTCGGGAGAGGTAGAGCCGCTCCCGGGCCCGGGTCAGGCCGACGTAGGCGAGGCGGCGCTCCTCCTCCAGCTCCTTGGTGTTGTTCATCGCCCGCATGTGCGGGAAGACGCCGTCCTCCATGCCGGTCAGGAAGACGACCGGGAACTCCAGGCCCTTGGCGGTGTGCAGCGTCATCAGCGTGATGACGCCCCGCCCTTCACCGTCTTCGTCAGGGATCTGGTCGGAGTCGGCCACCAGCGCGACCCGCTCCAGGAAGCCGGGCAGACCCGTCTGGACGGGCTCCCCGTCCGGGCCCTCGACCGGCTCCTCCTGCTCGAACTCCAGCGCCACGGCCGCGAGTTCCTGCAGGTTCTCGACACGCGTCTCGTCCTGAGGGTCCGTCGACGCCTGGAGCTCGGCCAGGTATCCGGTCTCCTCCAGCACCGCCTCCAGCACGGCGGCGGGCCCCGCACCCGATTCGACCACACCGCGCAACTTGGCCATCAGGTCGTTGAACTTCTTCACCGCATTGGCGGAGCGCGCGGCCATGCCGTACGCCTCGTCCACCCGCAACAGCGCCTGCGGGAAGGAGATCCGTTCGCGCGAGGCCAGCGCCTCGATCATCGCCTCGGCACGCTCGCCGATCCCGCGCTTGGGCACGTTGATGATCCGGCGTAGCGGCACCGAGTCCTCGGGATTGGCCAGCACCCGCAGGTAGGCCAGGACGTCACGCACCTCACGGCGCTCGTAGAAGCGGACGCCGCCGACAACCTTGTAGGGCAGGCCGACGCGGATGAAGACCTCTTCGAAGACACGCGACTGCGCGTTGGTGCGATAGAAGACCGCGACGTCACCGGGCTTGGCGTCGCCCGCGTCGCTGAGCCGGTCGATCTCGTCCGCGATGAACTGCGCCTCGCCGTGCTCGTCGTCGGCGACGTAGGAGGTGATCCGGGTGCCCTCGACGCCTGCCGTCCACAGGTTCTTCTTGCGGCGGTTGCTGTTGCGCTCGATGACAGCGTTGGCAGCGCTCAGAATCGTCTGCGTGGAGCGGTAGTTCTGCTCCAGCAGGATCGTGGTGGCGTTCGGGTAGTCCTCCTCGAAGTCGAGGATGTTGCGGATCGTCGCGCCGCGGAAAGCGTAGATCGACTGGTCCGCGTCACCGACCACGCAGAGCTCGGCGGGCGGGATCTCGGCCAGGGCAGCCTGGGCCGGGTTCACGAACTCGCCGTCCACCGTCTTCTTCGGCGCCTGGCCGCTGGCGCCGCCCGTCAGCTCGCGCACCAGCATGTACTGGGCGTGGTTGGTGTCCTGGTACTCGTCGACCAGGATGTGCCGGAACCGGCGGCGGTAGTGCTCGGCGGCGTCGGGGAACGCCTGGAGCAGGTTGACCGTGGTCATGATGATGTCGTCGAAGTCGAGCGCGTTGGCCTCGCGCAGCCGCCGCTGGTAGAGCGCGTAGGCCTCGGCCAGCTTGCGCTCCATCGGGTTGTCGGCCTGGCCGGCGTAGGTCTCCTCGTCGATGAGCTCGTTCTTGAGGTTGGAGACCTTGGCGGTGAAGGACTTCGGCGGGAACTGCTTCGGGTCCAGGTCGAGGTCGCGGCAGACCAGCGCCATCAGGCGCTGCGAGTCCGCCGCGTCGTAGATCGAGAAGCTGGAGGTGAACCCGAGCCGCTTGCTCTCGCGCCGCAGGATCCGGACGCAGGCGCTGTGGAAGGTGGAGACCCACATCGCCTTGGCGCGCGGCCCGACCAGGGCCTCGACGCGCTCGCGCATCTCGCCCGCGGCCTTGTTGGTGAAGGTGATCGCCAGGATCTCGCCCGGCTGCACGCCGCGTGCGGCCAGCAGGTAGGCGATCCGGTGCGTGAGCACCCGCGTCTTGCCGGAGCCGGCACCGGCCACGATGAGCAGCGGCGAGCCCGCGTGCTCGACCGCCTCGCGCTGCTGCGGGTTCATGCCGTCGAGCAGCGTCTCCGGGTCCCGGACCGGATGCGGCGCGCCGTTGCGGTAGTACGCCCCGGGCACCGGCTCGGCCGGGTCGAAGGACTGGAAGAGCCCGCTCGGGATCTCCTCCTCGTACGGCGCGTCGTACGAGGCCTCGTGCGGAGCCTCGAACGAGGCGTCGAACGGGGCCTCGCCGTATGCCGCGTGGTCGTACGGCGGCTCGCCCGCCGAAGGCGCCGGGGCAGGGGTGTCCAGGCCGGGCAGGGGGATGTCGTCAAAGAGGCTGCTCATCACCCACGAGTCTAGGACGCCCCACGGACACCCCGGGACGGCTTCAGCGCACCATGCTCCTGACTTCGGCGAGCAGGCCGTCACAGCCCGCCTCGCAGAGCCCGAGCACCTCCTCGAAGCCGGCCAGACCGCCGTAGTAGGGGTCGGGGACGTCAAGATCGTCGCCGTCGGGCGTGTGCCGGGAGGCGTCGAAGGAGCGCAGCAGCCGGATCTTCGCCGCCTCCTCCGAGGTCCGGGCGAGGCGGCGCAGGGCCCGCTCGTGCCCCCGGTCGAGCGCGACGACCAGGTCGTGCGTGGCGAACCACTCCGGGCGGAACTGCCGGGCCACGTGGTCGCTGCCGTATCCGGCCGCACGCAGCACCCGGACGGCACGCTCGTCGGCCGGGTCGCCGACGTGCCAGGAGCCGGTGCCCGCACTGTCGACCAGGATCCCGCACGCCAACCCCGCCTCGGCCACGCGTGCGCGCATCACCTGCTCGGCCATCGGCGAGCGGCAGATGTTCCCGGTGCAGACGAAGCAGATGCGCATCACCCGACCATGATCGGCCATGTACGCTCGGCACGCTCGACAGGGGCGCCGGCGGCGAGTACGGCCGAAACGTGCGCGACGCGGGCCGGGATCTCGCCCTACCGTCGGCGCCATGGACGACAACCGAAGAATGATCAGGACATCGAAGTTCCTCTCCCGGGTTCTCCGGCACGATCCGGGCAGCATCGGCATCCGCCTGGACCCGGCCGGATGGGTGGACGTCGCGCAGCTCCTCGCAGCGGCCGCTGCGCATGGCCGCCGGATCAGCCGGGTCGAGTTGGACAGGGTGGTCGCGGAGAACGACAAGCAGCGGTTTGCATTCAGCCCGGACGGGGGCCGGATCCGGGCCAGCCAGGGCCACACGGTGCCGGTGGACCTCGGCTACCAGGAGGCCGCGCCACCGGCGCGGCTCTTCCACGGAACGCACCCCGGCGCGCTGGACGCCATCTGGCGGGAGGGGCTGCGTCCGATGCAGCGGCATGCCGTGCACCTGTCGCCGGACATCGCCACGGCGACCCGGGTGGGCGGCCGACGCGGACGGCCGGTGGTGCTGAGCGTGGACGCGGCCGGGATGGCGGCAGCCGGGTTCGTCTTCCGGGTCAGCGCCAACGGGGTCTGGCTGACGGACCACGTCCCGCCGCAGTTCCTCGGCCAGGTCGCGCCGGACCAGGTCAGGGCGGACCAGGTCAGCGCAGACCAGGTCAGGGCGGACCAGGTCAGGGCGGACCAGGTCAGGGCGGACCAGGTCAGGGCGGACGAAGAACACTCAGAACACTAGCGAGGCAAAGTCCGATCGTCGGACTGATCCGACTGATCGCCTGACCAGTCGTCATACGGTCGAAAGACACACGCCATCGACCACGACCGGACGATCGGAGCCGCTCCTTCCGTCGTCTTCCGACCAGCCTCGTCAACCACACGGTGCCCACCACTCCCAGCGGGCTAGCGTCGCGCTCCAACCACCTCGGGAGAAGGGAACGCCCTCGTGGCGTCACACCAGAAGCATCGAAAACCCCGGACCTCACCGCTGGCCGGACCGGCTGTCCGCACCGCCGCCACGCTGGTGACGGCCGCAGCCGCCTCCGTGGTGGCGCTGACCCAGCCGGGCCACGCGGACCCGAAGCCGACCCCGAACCAGGTCAAGGCCCAAGTGGGCGAGCTCTACCAGCAGGCCGAGCAGGCCACCCAGCAGTACGACGGCGCAGTCGCCGCGGCCCAGCAACTGCAGGCCCAGGCCGGGCAGTGGGAACAGGAGGCCGCCCGCACCGACAGCCGGCTCAACCGACTGACCAGCGGGCTCGATCAGATGGCCGCCACGCAGTACCGCAACGGCGCCATGGACCCGCAGCTGCAACTGCTGCTCTCCGCCGACCCCGAGGACTACCTCCAGCGCGCCGGCGACCTCTCCCAGGCCCTCGCCTCGCAGTCGGACCTGCTGCAGCAACTCGCCACCGAATCACGGACGCTCCGCTCGGAGCGCGCCGCCGCCGACTCCAGGCTCGCGGCCCTGAAGGCCGAGGAGACCCGGCTGGCCGCGGCCAAGGCCCAGATCCAGGAGAAGCTCGGCGCCGCCCAGGCCCTGCTCAACACCCTGACTGCCGCATCACTCGCCACCGTCACCCAGACCGGCGGCACCACGACCACCCCGCCCGGCCTCGCCGACATCCCCGCCTCGGGCCGGGCCGCAGCTGCCGTGGCCTTCGCCCGGGCGCAGTTGGGCAAGCCCTACGTCTGGGGCGCGACCGGACCGAACTCCTACGACTGCTCGGGCCTGGTCCAAGCCGCCTGGGCCGCAGCGGGTGTGGCGCTGCCGCGCACCACCTACGAGCAGATCGACACGGGGACGCGGATCCCCGTCAGCGACCTCCAGCCCGGCGACCTGGTCTTCTACTACTCCGGCGTCAGCCATGTGGGCATGTATGTCGGCGGCGGCGAGATCATCCACGCTCCGCACCCCGGCGCGGCCGTGGAGTACGCGCCGGTCGACGAGATGCCCATCGTCGGCGCCGTCCGGCCCTGACCGCGCCCTCCGACCGCGCCTCAGACGAGCCGACGTGCCGTGGCCCACCGGGTGAGTTCGTGACGGTTGCTCAACTGCAGCTTGCGCAGCACCGCCGAGACATGGCTCTCCACCGTCTTCACCGAGATGTAGAGCTGCTTGGCGATCTCCTTGTACGCGTACCCGCGCGCGATCAGGCGGAGCACCTCGCGCTCGCGCTGCGTCAGCCGGTCCAGGTCCTCGTCGACCGGCGGGGTGTCGGTGGCCGCGAACGCGTCCAGCACGAAGCCGGCGAGCCTGGGCGAGAAGACCGCATCGCCCTCGCGGACCCGGAAGATGGCGTCGACCAGATCGGTGCCCGTGATCGTCTTGGTGACGTAACCCCGCGCGCCGCCGCGGATCACGCCGATGACGTCCTCCGCCGCGTCGGAGACCGACAACGCCAGGAACTTGACGCCCTCGAGCGATGCGCAGCGCCGCAGCACCTCCACCCCACCGCCGCCGGGGAGGTGAACATCGAGCAGCACCACGTCCGGCATGGTCGAGGTGACCACCGTGACGGCCTGATCGACATCGGCGGCCTCGCCCACCACGTCGACGTTGGTCCGCTCGGTCTGGCCGATCTCCGCCCGGACACCCGTGCGGAACATCCGGTGGTCGTCCACCAGGACCACTCGCGCCTGAGGTCGTTCCGCGTTCGTGTTCGCGCTCATCCGTTCGTCGCCCTCTCCATCTCCAGCTCAACCTCCGTGCCGCCCGCAGGGGCCGGGCGCACCCGGGCGTGGCCGCCGTTGCGCTGCATCCGCCCGATGATCGAGCCGCGCACGCCCATCCGGTCCTCCGGCACCGCGTCCAGATCGAACCCGGGACCGCGGTCACGAACGAACACCCACACCGTACTGCCCTCGACCTCGGCGTAGACCGAGACCGGTTCACCGCCACCGTACTTGGCGGCGTTGACCATGGCCTCCCGTGCGGCCTGGAGCTGGGCGCCGAGCCGTTCGTCCATGGGCGCGTCGCCGACGCAGATGACCTCGACGGGGACGCCGTGCAGGTCCTCCACGTCGGCGGCGACCTTGCGGACCGACTCGGCCAGGGTGTCCGGGGTGTCGTCGTCCGCCGGATCGCCGGAGCGGTAGAGCCACTGGCGCAGGTCGCGCTCCTGGGCCCGGGCCAGCCGGGCGACCTCCTTCGGGTTGTCGGCGTGGCGGAGGATGAGGGTCAGTGTGTGCAGCACGGAGTCGTGGATATGGGCGGCGACCTCGGCCCGCTCCTGGGCGCGGATGCGCTCGCGGCGTTCGGTTGCCAGGTCCTGCCACATCCGCAGCAGATAGGGGCCGGCCAACAGCAGCACCCCGGCCAGCACGACCAGCACGGCCTGCATGACCTTGCCGAACTCGGCCAGCGAGCCGGAGACGACGAGGAAGCTGACCACACCGGCGGCGACCAGGACGACGCCCGCCCCCAGCCGCAGCGTCAGCGCGCCGCCGCTGCTGTCGTCCAGCGAGAACCAGCGTGCCCAGCGGGCGTCGTCGACCTGCCGCCAGACCAGGGCGACACCGGCTCCGGAGATCAGCACCGGCCAGAAGTACGGGTCGTCCTGGCCGGCCGTGAGCACGTTGATCAGCACCAGCACACCCGCCAGCACGGCGACCAGCGCGAGCAGCCGACCCCGGTCGTTGTCGGCCTGGGGCCGCCCGGACGCCGCGCCGCCCTCCTCCGCCGCCGGGCCCCCGGCGGCGGAGTCCCCCTGGAACAACTGCTGGAGCGAGCGTCTGGCCCGGCCGATCACGCCCCGCGACCGCCCGGCCCGGACGGACTCACCCGTCTCGCCTGCCTCGCCCGCCTCGGCTGCCCCGGCGGGCCGACCCGGCCCCCCGGCAACGGCCCGACCCATCGGCACCACGAACCAGAACGCGGCGTACAGCACCAGGCCCAGCCCCTGACCCAGTGTCAGCACCACGAACGCGGCGCGGACCCAGAGCACCGGGATGCCCAGGTGCGCGGCGAGCCCGCTGGCCACGCCGCCGACCACGCGCCCCTCGGGACGGCGGTACAGCTTGCGGACCGGCGTGCCGGGCTGGCCGACTGCGTCGGGCCGGGCGTCCGGGCGGTCGGAGATGAGGTCGCTGCTTGCCACGGTTCGATCGTCACACGGCACGGGTGAGAAAAGCATCAGGGTCGACCCCGATGGTCGCCCTGGTTCCGGAGTCGGGCTGTGTCAGGGTTGATCTCAGGGTTCGACCAGGGAGATGACGGATGGGCACGGGCGCTGACGACCAGCAGGATGGGGGCATGGATCCCACGACCAGCATCCCGCCCCCGCCGGACGGCGACGCCGCACCCGGTGCCGACCAGGAGCCCGCGAGCTCCCGGCCGCCGCTGGAACGCAGTGCCAGCCACCGCGTGGTCACGGGCGTCTGCGGCGGCCTCGGCCGTCGGCTGGACATCGATCCGCTGGTCTTCCGCGTGGTGATCGCGGTGCTCTGTCTGTGGGGCGGCGTCGGCCTCTTCATCTACGGGGTCGCCTGGCTGATGATCCCCATGGAGGGCACCGGCAAGAACGAGCTGCAACGCCTGATGTCCGGCCGGGTCGACGGGCAGTCCCTCAGCGCCGTGCTGGTCACCGTCCTCGGCACCGGCATCTTCTTCTCCTACATGGGCGCCAAGGACCACGTCTTCCCACTGCTGCTGATCGCCGCGCTGGCCTTCGCCGCCCTCCGCTACGACCCCAAGCGCCACCAGTTTCCGCCGCGCGAGCAGGCTCCCCCGGTTGTCCCGGAGCCGGCTCCGGCCACCCCGAACTGGTGGCAGCGGACGGACACACTGCTGAAGACCACCACGACTCCGCCCCCGGGTGAACCGGTCTCCCTGGCGAAGCCGCCGCATCCCCCGACGGACGCCGTCCCCGGTGAGCTGTTGACGGAACCCACCGAGCCGCTCGCTCCGCTGCCGCCCTTCGAGTCCTTCGAACCCTTCGAGTCTGCCGGGGGCGCGGCCGAGCCGGAGCGGCGACGCCGGGTGCGCGGGCCCTGGGGGCTGGCCGTCCTGGTGCTGGCAGCCGGCACCGCAGGAGCCGTCTACGCGGCCCAGGCCCCGCACCATGTCAACGCCCTCGCCGTCACGGCCTCGGCGCTCGTGGTGGTCGGTCTCGGGCTGGTGCTCAGCGGCCTGTTGCGGCGGCGCGCGATCGGCCTCGCCTTCGTCGCCCTGTTGCTCTCCGGCGCCACCGCCGTGGTCGGCGCAGCCCCCTGGCAGCACTGGAGCCATACGACCTGGGCCCCCGCCTCGGCGGCCCAGTTGCAGACGACCTACGACCTCCGCGCGGGCGCGGCCACCCTCGACCTGCGCAACGTCCAGCCGGCGCCGGGTCAGACGGTCACCACCCATGTCAGCCTCGGCGCGGGAACGCTCAAGGTGCTCCTTCCGGGCGGCTCCGTCGCCCCCGAGGTCAGGCTCAACGCCCAGACCGGGGCGGGTGAGCTGAAGCTGCCGGACGGCCGCCAGTTCTCCGGCGTCGGCAGTTCCCGCAGCGTCGATCTGAACCAGGGCGACGCCGCCGCCCACGGCACTGTGACGGTCGAGCTCCAGGTCGGTGCCGGCCAGGTGGAGGTGCTCCAATGAACAGGCGCAGCAAGGCTCCTGGCGGTGGGCGGCGCGTGCAGCTCTACCCGCTGCTGAGCGGTCTCGTCTTCGTCACCGTCGCCGTGCTCTACCTGCTGCAGGCCGGGGGCGTGCTGCGGGTGAACGGGCGAGTCCTGCTTCCCGTCGAGCTGATCGCCCTCGGGGTTGCGGGTCTACTCGCGGCCGTCTACACCCGAGCGCCGCGCGGCGCGGCGGCCCGACGCGCGGCAAGCTTCGGCCAGAGCACGGAGTCCAGCGAGAGATAGGGCGTCCCCGCCAGCACCAACGGGAGCCACGCCATCAGATAGATGAGGTCGTTGCCCAGGAAGTAGGGCGACGTCTGCCAGCTCACGGTGAGAAAGAGCGTCAGGTTCAGCAGCGCCCCGCCGACGGCGGCCACCCGGCCGAGCAGGCCGACCAGGGTGCCGACGCCCACCGCGAGCTCGCCGATGGCGAAAGCGAGCGCGAACGCGGTGGGCGCGTGGAGCGCCAGGCTCAACAGCGGCCCGATCGGGCTCGAGGCCCTGAGCGCCCGCGTCATCGACGCGAACGACTGCGCGTCGGAGAGACCGCCCAGATAGTTCGGGTCGGTGAACTTGTAGCAAGCCGCATAGATGAAGGTGACCCCGAGAAACACCCGCAGGGGCAGTAGCGCATAGGTGGTGCCCCATTGCTTCATCCGCTCACGCGAAAGCGCTCCGCCCATGGCTGCTGCTCCTCAGCGTCTCCTCGGTTCCCCGACCAGTACGCCGCGGTGAACCTGCGGGTTCAGCCTAGGATCAGTCTTCGTCGTACGCACCGGCCAACGCGTCCGAGTGCCCCGCGACCAACGGCTGGTAGTTGATCCAGGCGACGAGGTCGTTGCCGATTTGGTCCCGGGTGAGCACGGCGCTCTCGTGCCCGATCTGCACCGGCTTGCCGGCGCCCTGGGCCAGCAGCTGTACCTGGCAGGAGCGCTCCATGGTGATGAACCACCAGGCGGCCGCGTCGACCGAGTCACCGACGGTCAGCAGACCGTGGTTGCGCAGGATCACCGCCTTGTGCGGGCCGAGGGCGGCACCGATCCGGCGTCCCTCCTCCCGGTCCAGCACGACGCCGGTGTAGTCGTCGAAGAGCGCGTGGTCCTGGTAGAACGCGCAGACGTCCTGGGTGATCGGGTCGAGCAGCTGCCCCAGCGCGGAGAAGGCGCGGCCGTGGGTGGAGTGACTGTGCGCGGCGGCGACCACGTCCGGGCGGGCGGCGTGCACCTCGGAGTGGATAGCGAAGGCAGCCTGGTTGACGTGGTGACGGCCCTGCACGACCTGTCCCTCGTGGTTGACCAGCAGCAGGTCGCCGGCGTTGATCTGCTTGAAGGACATGCCGAAGGGGTTGACCCAGAAGTGGTCGGTCCATTCGGGGTCGCGGGCGGTGATGTGTCCGGCAACCCCCTCCTCGAACCCGAACTTCCCGAAGAGCCGCAGCGCGGTCACCAGCCGCGCCTTGCGATAGGCCCGCTCGGCCTCGACGGTCTCGAACTTCGGTGGCAGCGCGAACTGAAGGCTGTCCATGGGGACGGGCTGCGGGGGTGGGTTCGTCATGCTCGGAAGCTACCGCGCGGTAGCGGCGCTTACCAGAGGCAGACGAGCAACCACGCACACACCAGGGGCGCGAGGCTCTGCCGATGTGCGGCAGAGCGTCGCGCCCCTGGGTGGTGCACCTACCGGTGAGAGCGAAGGCTCACTCCCACTCGATCGTCCCCGGCGGCTTGCTGGTCACGTCGACCACGACGCGGTTGACGTCGCGGACCTCGTTGGTGATCCGCGTCGAGATCTTCTCCAGGACCTCGTACGGCAGGCGGGACCAGTCCGCCGTCATCGCGTCCTCGGACGAGACCGGGCGCAGCACGATCGGGTGACCGTAGGTGCGGCCGTCGCCCTGGACGCCGACCGAGCGGACGTCGGCCAGCAGCACCACCGGGCACTGCCAGATCTCCCGGTCCAGGCCCGCGGCCGTGAGCTCCGCGCGGGCGATCGCGTCGGCGTCGCGCAGCAGGTCCAGGCGGTCCTTGGTGACCTCGCCGACGATGCGGATGCCGAGGCCCGGGCCCGGGAAGGGCTGACGCTGGACGATCTCCTCCGGCAGGCCGAGCTCCTGGCCGACCATCCGGACCTCGTCCTTGAACAGCTTGCGCAGCGGCTCGATCAGCTGGAACTCGAGGTCCTCGGGCAGCCCGCCGACGTTGTGGTGTGACTTGATGTTCGCGGTGCCCTCGCCGCCGCCGGACTCGACGACGTCCGGGTAGAGCGTGCCCTGGACCAGGAACTCGACCGGCTCGCCGGACGCGCCCGCCTCGGCGATGATCTCGACCTGGGCCTGCTCGAAGACGCGGATGAACTCGCGTCCGATGATCTTGCGCTTCTCCTCCGGGTCGCTGACCCCGGCGAGCGCGCTGAGGAAGCGCTCCTCCGCGTCGACGACCTTGAGCTTGACGCCGGTGGCCGCGACGAAGTCCTTCTCGACCTGCTCCGTCTCGCCCTTGCGCATCAGGCCGTGGTCGACGTACACGCAGGTGAGCTGGTCGCCGATGGCGCGCTGGACGAGCGCCGCCGCGACTGCGGAGTCGACACCGCCGGAGAGACCACAGATCGCGCGCTTGGTGCCGACCTGGGCGCGGATCGCCGCGACCTGCTCCTCGACCACGCTCGAAGTGGTCCACGTCGGGGCCAGGCCCGCGCCGCGGTAGAGGAAGTGCTCGAGCACCTGCTGGCCGTGCGTGGAGTGCATCACCTCGGGGTGGTACTGCACGCCGTAGAGCCGCTTGGCGTCGTTCTCGAACGCGGCCACCGGGACGACGCTCGTGGACGCGCTGACGGTGAAGCCCTCCGGCGCCGCGGAGCAGGCGTCACCGTGCGACATCCAGACGGACTGCTCGGCCGGGGTGCCCTCGAAGAGGGTGGAACCGGTCTGCGAGACCGCCAGCGGAGTGCGGCCGTACTCGCGCGCGCCGCTGTTGTCGACGACGCCGCCCAGCGTGGTGGCCATCAACTGGAAGCCGTAGCACATGCCGAAGACCGGCACGCCGGCCTCGAACAGCGCCCTGTCGACCGTAGGCGCGCCCTCCTCGTAGACGGAGGAGGGTCCGCCGGAAAGGATGATCGCCTTGGGGTTCTTGGCGAGCATCTCCGAGACCGGCATGGTGTGGGGCACGATCTCGCTGTACACGCGGGCCTCGCGGACGCGACGCGCGATGAGCTGGGCGTACTGCGCACCGAAGTCGACGACGAGAACGGTGTCGACGGCGGTGTCCGCAGGGTCGGGGGTCGCTGATGCCACAGGGCGGCCTTCCGGCGGGTGGTATGGGGAGTCGATCCCCATTCTAACGGGCGGAAGGACCGACCCCCGACCCACACCACCTGCCGGGCCGCAGCGGGTTCAGACCCGCCCGCGGCACAGTTCCAGCAGCAGCATCGCGATGTCGGTGCCCGGACGGCCCAGCCGCTCGCGGTAGCGCTCCAGGATCTCCATCTCGCGGGTGAGCGAGAGCCTCGGCCCGCCGGTCGCGATCCGGGCCTGCTGCACCTCCGCGGAGAAGGCGATCCGGCTCTGGACCAGGGCCAGGATCTCCGCGTCGAGCGCGTCGATGCGACCGCGCGCCTCGGCGATGACCGTCGCCGCACTCTCCCGAGAGAGCGCGGTCGTTGCGGCGGGCGCCTCGGCCGGCGTCACGGCCGTCGGGGTCTCGTCGGTCGGGGTCGCCGCCACGGGGGCCGGGATCGCGGGGGCCGGGGTCGGGCTCTGGGTCATGTTCGCGCTCCTCTGTCTCTTCTGTCTCTGGCCGTCTCTGCGGTCAGTCGGGACGTCGGAGGGGCCGGGGAGCCAGTGGCCCGGGAAACGAAAAGACGCCCCTGGGCCATCGGCCCGGGGCGCCCTCAAGGTCTGCGTCAGTTCAGACGGCATCACCATGGCGACCGGAGCCTCCGGTGCCATAGGTAAAGAAGTAGGCCATCTGGAACATGTCGACATGGTAGCGCGTGACCCGCCGCCAGGAGAATCGTTGTCCCCCATGACCGTACGGGGTGCAGCGTCCCCGCCAGGGACGGCTCCAGCTCCCTTCCGGGGGCGATCGTGCGGCGAGCAGGACCACGCGTGGTGTGACACCCAGTCCGTGGACGCGATGAGGCGTGCGCCGTGAGGCATGCGCCGTGGGACCTCGCGGCCACGCTGTGACCGGACAGCAGGGGACAGCGGCCCGGTTGCGACTGCGGAGAAAGGGGTGGTCGGCCTCGGGGACGCCCTGGGCCGACCGCCCCCGATCCCGCCGTTCAAAGGCGGCACCGAGGGGACGTCGACGCGGCTCAAGGGCGCCAGAGGGGGTGGCGTTGCGCCACCCGGCGCGCGTCATGCGCTGCACTACCGCTGCCGATCCTTGCGGAGCGTGACGAAAAACGAGTCGCCCAAAGTATGTCGAACTGGTTGCGCCAAGCGGGCCATATCCCCCACGATGCTGGTGAGGGGGTGGACCGTACGTACCTGGGACTGTCGGCAGACTGCTGGCCCCAAGGGCGTGGAGTGGCCGACTACCAGCCGCCATGCGTGACGTTGAGTAGTCGATCAGGCTCTCGCGAAGCGCGGCAGGCGCACGGGAAACGCGCGCGCCCCTTGTCACGCGACAGCCGCTCCCCTCAGCACCGACCAACCGACCGACGGCGCCCTCCCCCGGCGTCGTTGCCACAGCACCGGCGCAGCCCTGGCGCCGTGTGCTGCAGCAAGGGGCCCCGCCTTCCCCCGCGGGGCCCCTTGCCCATCCCTACGCGCCATCCCCGACGCCCCAGCCCTCCGACCACACACACCAGGCCCCCGCCCCAGGCGACGGCCGGGCCCGTCGGCTCAGACGGAGATGACCGCCTCGTCGTCCGGCGGCATGTCCGCGCGCAGCGGGATCGGCAGCTGGTTGAAGGCGTAGTAGAGAGCCATCGCCCCGTGCAGCACCATCGTCACCATCGGCGCGACGAACGAGAGACCCAACAGGATCGGGTAGACGACCGACCCGGCCGCGAAGCGGCGGCGGGTGGCGCGGGCCGCGACGACGTCGACCCGGGAGTCGAAGAGGTGTCCGGTCCGGGTGAGCCACCACCACAGCGTCTGGAAGGTCAGCGAGTGGGCGACCATGAAGCCGCTGAAGACGGCGACCGCCACCGTGCGCGCGCCGGGTGTGTTGAGCCAGTCGGAGACCAGCGCGGTCGGGAACGGCAGCGCCGCAACCACGAGCAGGAGCAGCAGGTTGAGTACCAGCAGGCCGCGGTCGACCCGGGCCACGTAGCCGAAGACCGTGTGGTGGTTGATCCACATGATCCCGATGACCAGGAAGCTCACCACGTAGGCGTCATAGGCGGGCCAGAGGTGTCCCAACTGCGACCACGCCGCCCCGCTGCTGGTGATGCGCGTGGGGTTGTTCACCGTCAACTGCAGCACCAGCAGCGTGATCGCGATCGCGAAGACCCCGTCGCTGAACGCCTCGACCCGCCCTGACTCGTTCCTTCCCGCACTGTCCACGCGGTGCAACCTACCGGAGCGGGTCGTGGTGAACGGCCCGTTCGCAGCGACGGCGGCAGCGCAACTCCCCCTTGGCTACTCCTCCTTGGCTACTTCCCCTTGCGCGGCGGGATCTGAGGCACCGCCAGCAACGGGAGCCGCAGCGCGCCGAACGCCGAGTCGGGGACGGCGGGACGCTGCGGGGCGACCGGCTCGACGCGGCGGTAGGCCTCGTCCTGGGCCGGACGCGAGTCGGCCTCGCCCTTGTTCGGCCAGAAGGCCATGGCCCGCTCGGCCTGCGCGGTGATCGTCAGGGAGGGGTTGACGCCCAGGTTCGCCGAGACGGTCGAGCCGTCGGCGACGGTGATGCCCGGGTAGCCGTAGAGGCGCTGGTACGGGTCGACGACGCCGTGCTCGGGCGAGTCGCCGATGACGCAGCCACCGAGGAAGTGCGCGGTCAGCGTCCGGCCCATCAGGTCGCCGACGTTGGTGCCGGGGAAGCCGCCGATCTCGTTCGCGATCGCGCCCGCGGCCTGTTCGGCGGCCGGGATGAACTTCGGGTTGGGAGCTCCGTGGCCCTGACCGGAGCTCAGCTGGCCCTTCAGCGGCCCGCTCTTCCGCCGGGTGACGTTGATCGAGTTGTCCAGCGACTGCATGACCAGCCCGATGATGGTCCGCTCCGACCAGCGGCGCTTGTTCATCGCCCGCACGACCAGGTCCGGCCGCTTGAGCGAGAGGCCGACCGCGCGCAGCAGCCGTGGCGCCCGCCCCTCGCCGGGGACCTGAATGGTCGTCATCAGGCTCATCGCGTTGGAGCCCTTGCCGTAGCGGACCGGCTCGATGTGGGTGTGCTCGTCGGGGTGCACCGAGGAGGTGATCGCGACGCCCTTGGTGAAGTCGACGCGCTTGCCGTAGCGCTTGTCATTGGTCATCGCACCGACCAGGGCCTCGGAGTTGGTGCGGGTCAGCCGGCCGAGGCGGTCCGAGATCTGCGGCAGCACGCCCTCGTCGCGCAGCCGGTGCAGCAGCTTCTGGGTGCCGTAGGTGCCCGCCGAGACGACGATCTTCTGCGCCCGGATGGTGCGGAAGCCGTTCTTGGCCGGGTTCTTCGACCGCGAGTCGGTGCGGCGCGTGTCGACGGCGTAGCCCTCGCCGTCGACCCGGATCGCGGTGACCGTGGTCATCGGGAGGATCTCCGCGCCGTTCTTCTCGGCGAGGTAGAGGTAGTTCTCGGTGAGCGTGTTCTTGGCGCCGTGACGGCAGCCGGTCATGCACTCGCCGCACTCGGTGCACGCCTTGCGGCGCGGTCCGGCTCCGCCGAAGTACGGGTCCTCGACCGAGTCGCCCGGCTTCGCCTTGGCGCCCGCGCCGCCGCAGTCCTGGCCGTCGCCGAAGAAGACGCCGACCGGGGCCATGTGGAAGGTGTCGCCGTAGCCGAGCCTCTCGGCGGCGTCGCGCAGGTGCACGTCGGACGGTGTGACGGTGGGGTTGGTACGGACGCCGAGCATGCGCTGCGCCTGGTCGTAGTAGGGCGCGAGCTCGTCCGACCAGTCGGTGATGTCCTTCCACTGCGGGTCCTGGAAGAACGGCTTCGGCGGAACGTACAGCGTGTTGGCGTAGTTGAGCGACCCGCCGCCGACGCCCGCGCCGCCCAGCACCATCACGTCGTCGAGGACGTGGAAGCGCTGGATGCCGTAGAGGCCGAGGGCGGGCGCCCAGATGTAGTTCTTGGTGTCCCAGGAGGTCTTCGGCAACGTCTCGGCGGTGAACCGGCGACCGGCCTCCAGCACCGCGACCTTGTAACCCTTCTCGGTCAGCCGCAGCGCCGAGACCGATCCGCCGAAGCCGGAGCCGACGATCACGACGTCGTAGTCGTAGCCCTGCTCCGCGACCGGCTGCTCCGGCGCTCCGTCCGCCTGCACCTCGGAACTCATCTGACGCGCCCTGCCTTCCGCCGACTCCGCCGGTTCTACTGACTGACTGAACTGCCTGACTTGACTGACTGACGTGACTGACTGCTCGTTCGTTCTGCCTGCCGCCCGAAAGGGCGTCAGGTCACTTGAACCGCAAGGCCTTGAGCGTGCCGAGGGCCTTGCCCATGAGCTTCGCGTAGCCCTCGTCGTCCATCCCGAAGGACGGCGTCATCTGGATCAGGCGCTGCACCGCGACGGTCTGCACCTCGGTGTACTTCCAGATGCCTTCCGCGCCGTGGCGGCGGCCGATGCCGGAGTCGCCCATGCCGCCCATCGGTGCCGCGACGCTCGCATACGCGGGCGCGTAGCCCTCGTTGACGTTGACCGTGCCGGTGTGCAGCCGGGCCGCGATCGAGCGGGCGCGACGCAGATCCTTGCTCCAGACACTGGAGTTGAGGCCGTAGCTGGTGCCGTTGGCCCGGTTGATCGCGTCGTCCTCGTCGTCGAAGCGGTAGATCGAGACGACCGGCCCGAAGGTCTCCTCGCCGCAGACCGCGCTCTCGTCGGTTACGCCCTCGAGGATCGTCGGCTCGTAGAAGAGCGGGCCGACGTCCGGCCGCGGCTTGCCGCCGGCCAGCACCGTGACGCCGTTCTTGACGGCCTCCTCGATGTGGCGGGTGACCGTGTCGAGCTGGCGCTGGGAGACCAGGGAGCCCATGTCGGCGCCCCAGGAAAGGCTGTTGCCGAGCTTGAGCGCCTTGGTGCGGGCGACGAACTTCGCAAGGAAGGCGTCGGCGATCGACGAGGCGATGTACATCCGCTCGATGGAGATGCACAGCTGCCCGGCCGAGGAGAAGCAGGCACGGACCGCCCCCTCGGCGGCCTTGTCCAGATCCGCGTCGGCAAGGACCAGCATCGCGTTCTTGCCGCCCAGCTCCATCGACGCGCCGATCAGGCGCGCGGCGGCGCGGGTCGCGACGTCGCGGCCGGTGCGAGTGGAGCCGGTGAAGGAGACGTAGTCGGCGTGGGCGACCACCTCGGGGCCGACGACGGGGCCGTCGCCGATGACGATCTGCCAGAGCTCGCCCGGCAGACCGGCCTCGATCATCAGCTCGCGGGCGCGCAACGCGGTGAGCGCGGTCTGCGTGTCCGGCTTGGTGACGACCGCGTTACCCGCGACGAAAGCGGGGACGGCGTCTCCGGTGAACAGCGCCAGCGGGTAGTTCCACGGCGAGATCTGCCCGATGACGCCCTTGGGCTGACGCAGCTCCAGCACCTGCGTGAGCATCGGGAAGACGCCGCCGCGACGGCGCGGCTTGAGGTACCTGGCGCCCGCCCGGCCGTAGTGGCGCGCCTCGATCGCGGAGGCGAGCACCTCCTCGAAGGCGTGGGCGCGGGCCTTGCCGGTCTCCACCTGGATCAGGTCGAGCAGCTCGTCCTTGTGCTGCAGCACCAGGTCGTGGAAGCGCAGCAGGACCGCGGCACGCTCGCGGACCGGCTTCCTGACCCAGTCCTTCTGCGCGGCACGGGCGCGGACGAAGGCCGAGGCCACGTCGGCGGGCGAGGACTCGGGGATCTCCGCGAGCACGTCGCCCGTGAACGGGCAGCGCGAGGTGGCGATGGTCGGCTCGGCCCCGGTCACCACCGCGCCGACCAGCCGCTTGACCAGCTCCTCCGGCACCGCGTCGGCGACGCTCCGCGCGCCGGGAGTGGCTACCGGATTGCCTGCGACGGCAGTGCTGCTGTCGGTGCTGATGTCAGTCATGGCGGAAGCGTAGGCGTTTTCCGCCGGTTGCGATACCCATCAGTAACAGAAATATGTCTGCGACCGAGCAATCTTTCGAACGTCCGCATACGGGCCGTTCGCATACGAGGCGGGCCTCTGCGGGCTCGCGCGCGCTCCCCTCGACCGCCCCGTGGCGCACCCCGGTGAGTTAGCATGCCCGCGACCAACGAGAGGGGCGGGGCGATGTCGCTCTTTCAGCCGCGCGATCGCGACTCCGAGCCGACAGCCAACTACGGCGGGTACGGCGACGGCTACGGCGGCTATCCGCCCGCAGGTGGCGGCGGCTTCCCGCCCGGCGGAAGCGGCGGCTTCCCCCCTTCCGGAGGCGGCGGCTTCCCCCCTGGTGCCAGCTTCCCCCCTGGTGCCGGCTTCCCCCCTGGTGCCGGCTTCTCCCCTGGCGGAGGTGACGGACGGCCGGACTGGCAGGCGATGGCCGAGGCCAACGAGACCCAGCAGAATCGCAAGCGCCGCCTCGCGGTGATCGGCGGAGTGCTCGGGGTCGCGCTGGTGGGCGGCGTCGTGGCGGCCGTGGCCACGGTCGGCGGCTCCTCGTCGGCGAACGCGAGCGGGTCGAACGGCTCCGCGAACTCGGGCGCGAGCGGCTCGGCCTCGGTGTCGGCGGCCGCGTCGACCGGCGCGTCGATGTCGGCCAGGCCCTCCGCCCCCGCGTCGGCCAAGCCGACCGTCAAGGCGCAGCCGCCCGCCTGGCCGCCGCTCAACGCGGGCGCGGTGCTCTACGCGCAGAAGCTCAGCGTCGGCAAGCAGGTCTACGTCCGGAAACTGACGGACGAGAAGAGCCCGTGCTGGGAGGCCAGCACCGGGCACCTCGGCAACGCTCTCGCGCCCAACCGTTGCAGCCAGATGCTCCGCGCCACCTGGGTGTCGGGCAACCAGGCGGTCAGCGTCGGCGTGGCCGTCTTCCCGGACGCAGCGGCGGCGCAGGCTGCCAACGCGGCCTACGTGGGCCACATCGAGCCGCTGCGCGGGGCCGGCATACCGAACTTCTGCCAGGACAAGACCCCCTGCGCCCTGGCCCACGGCGTGGTCGGCCACTTCACCTACTACGTCATCGCCGGTCCGTCCGGCAGTGCTCCGGGCATGCACAACCCGGCCTCCGTCGCGGCGACGCAGCGGATGGCGTCCTTCGCGGTGACCGCCCTCAAGCGCCAGCGCTGACACCGCAGTTCGGCCCCCCGCGGGCAGTTCGGCCCGTTCGGCCCTACACCAGCTCCGCCACCGCCGTGCCCACCGCGCGGTGGAAGGTGGGGTAGGCCCAGATCGTCGTCGCCAGCTCGCTCAGCGGGATTCGGGCGGAGACGGCGAGCGAGAGCAGCCCGAGGAGCTCGCCGCCCGACGGGCCCGCGGAGGTCGCCCCGACGAGGGTGTCGCCCGAGGCCACGAGCTTGATGAAGCCCGCGTTGCCGTTCACGCCGTGGATGTAGCCGCGGGGGGAGTCGGCCAGCTCGGTGACGGCGACCCGGACCGGAAGGCCCTGCGCGCGGGCGTCGGCCTCGGTCAGGCCGACCGCGCCGATCTCGGGATCGGTGAAGGTGACGCGCGGGACCGCGTGGTAGCGGGCGGGCGCGCCGCCCTGGCCGAGGATGGCGCGGACGGTGATGTCCGCCTGGTACATCGACATGTGCGTGAACGCGCCCTTGCCGGTGATGTCGCCGATCGCCCAGACCCCGATCGGCCAGCGCTCGACCGGCCAACCCTCGGCCGACCTGCCGCCCGGCGTCCCCGCCACGCGGCAGCGTTCGTCGATCGGCACCACCCGCGCGTCCGCCGGGATGCCGAGCACGCCCGCGCCGATCCTGTCCATCGCCACCCGGCGCCCGGTCGCGACCAACAGCCGTTCGCCGCTGAGGCGTTCACCGCGTCGGCAGATCATCTGGAACCGTCCGTCGCGGTACTCGACCGAGGCCAGTTCGGTTCCGGTGTGCACGGCGACGCCGTCGCCGGTCAGCACCTGGGTGACCAGGTCGGAGGACTCCGGCTCCTCCCGGCCCAGCAGGCGCGGGCCGACCTCGACCACTGTGACCGCGCAGCCCAGGCGTTGCAGCGCCTGGCCGAGCTCCAGTCCGATCGCGCCGCCGCCCAGCACCAGCAGCGACTCCGGCAGTTCGTCGGCCTCGATCAGCTCGCGGTTGGTCCAGTACGGGGTGCCCCCGAGCCCGGGGACGGGCGGCGTGACCGGCTCGGATCCCGTTGCCAGCACCACGGCCTGACGGGGCATCAGAACGGACTCCAGGCCGTCGGTGCCGAGCACGGTGACCTCGCCGGGCCCGGTCAGCCGCGCCGTGCCGCGCAGAAAACGGCCGCCACGACCGGTGAAGCGGTCCACCGCGGCCTTGTCGTCCCAGTTGTCGGTGGCCTCCCTGACCCGCCGCGCGACCGGGCGGAACTCCGGGTGGACCCGGACGATGCCCGCCATTCCCGGGATCCGCCGCGCCTCGCCGACCAGGTCCGCCGAGCGGACCATGATCTTGGAGGGGATGCAGCCGTAGTAGGGGCACTCGCCCCCCACCAGCCGTTCGTCGACGCCGACCACGTCCAGCCCGGCGTCCGCCAGCCGTCCGGCGACGTCCTCACCTCCGGGGCCCATTCCGATGACGACCACGTCTGGTGTCTCACGCGCCGAAGCGGGCATGACGTGCCTCCCGAAAGGTGAATTTCAGGGAACGGCTGGGTTCACACCACGGTGTTCACACCACGGTACCGTTCTACCGGGCCCCGGGCACGGTGAACGTCGCCATGACCTCTTCGAACCGGTTGTAGCCGTTGTCCCAGTCCGTCTGCGGGTAGGAGACGAGGAAGTCGTACTCGGTGCCGTCCGCCGCCTGCCAGAACTGCTCCAGCTCCTCGCGGCGCTCGCCCTTGGTGTCGGTGTAGTAGAACGCCAACTGCGCTCCCGGTCGGCCCTGGTAGGTGTTCTGCCCGAGGCTGATCTGCTGGAACGTCTTGTCGTGCGACTGCACCTGGCTCCGGATGGACTGCGCCTGCTGGAACGGCGTGAGCGGGTTGGCAACGGTGACGCCGAAGCGGATCAGGTGCTCGCCGTGGTCGGGGGTGTAGTCGATCCGGCCCAGGCCTCCGCTGGCGTCCCTGGCCCAGGGCTGCGCCGGGTCGTCGGGCATGCCGAAGGAGAAGTGTCCGTCCGGATCGGTGGTCAGGACGTATCCGGCCCCGACCGGCGCCGGTGAGGCGGACGCCGACGCCGAGGCCCCGGGCTGCGTGCCGGTGCCGGTGCCGGTGCCGTTGCCGGTCCCGGACCCACCGGTGCTGTGGTGGCGCAGCAGGTACGTGACGCCCGCGCCCGCGCCGCCCGCGACGAGTGCCGCGACCAGCAGCCACGCCCAGGCCCGGCCGCGCCGCGCCTTCGGACGCACCACAGCGGTCACCGGCTCGCCGCCGGAACCGCTGCCCGGTATCGGGGACGACATCGGGGTCCCCTGCGCCGGGACACGCGCCGTCGGGCCGGTCGGCAGGCCGCTCCGACCCTGGCCGCTCACGGCACCGGCCTGGCCCGGTACCACCGCCGTCGCCACAGCCGTCGCCTCGCCCGCCACCGGGCTGACGACGGTGCCGAGCGCGGTCGGCGCGTGGCCGTCCTCGTACGGGCCGTCGTGCAGTCCGTCGAACGTGCCGTCGTAGCTGCCGTCGTTCCCGGCCGGCTCCAGCCGGTCGACGGCCGGAACCGACTGGGTCGGGGTGCGCAGCGGGCTCGGACCGAGGGTGATGTTGGTGGTGTGGCCCGCGGCGACGCTCTCCAGCATCCGCAGCACGTCGGCCGCGGGCGGGCGCTCCTGCGGGTCCTTGGCCATCAGCGCGCGTAGCACCGGCGCCAGCGCCCCGGCGTTGCGCGGCTCCGGCAGCGGGTCGGTGACCACCGCCGCCAGCGTCGTCAGCGGTGACTCCCGGCGGAACGGCGACTCCCCCTCGACGGCCGCGTAGAGGGTCGCGCCGAGCGCCCACAGGTCCGACTCAGGCCCGGGACGGCCGCCGTGGACACGCTCGGGGGCCAGGTAGTCGGGCGAGCCGACCAGGTCGCCGGTGCGGGTCAGCGCGGAGTCGCCGACGAAGGTCGCGATGCCGAAGTCGGTCAGCACGACGCGGCCGGTGGCGCGCTCCAGCAGCACGTTGGCGGGCTTGACGTCGCGGTGGATCACGCCGGCCTGGTGGCCCCGGTCCAGCGCGGACAGCACCTGCGCGCCGATCCGGGCGGCCTCGCGCGGGTCGACCACGCCCTCCTGCTCGACCAGTTCGGACAGCGACCGGCCGTCGATCAGCTCCATCACGATCCACGGCTTGCCGTCCTGCTCCAGGACGTCGTGGATGGTGATCACACCGGGGTGCTTGATCCGCGCGGCGGCGCGGGCCTCCTGCTTCATCCGCGACTGGACGATCTGCAGGTCCTCCTCGGCGAGGTGGCCGACGGAGAGCTCCTTGACCGCGACCTCGCGGTCCAGCATCTGGTCGGTGGCACGCCACACGGTGCCCATGCCGCCGCGTCCGAGGCGCGCGCCGAGCAGGTATCTGCCCGCCAGCATGCGACCGGTCTCCGTGCCCACCGTGAGCCCCCTCATCCCGCTCGTCCTGCCGTCCACCCGGTGCCCGCGGCAGGAACCGCGGTACGGCGCACCTTATCCCGTGCCCGGACCTCCCGGCGGCCCCAGGCGACGCCTTGAGACCGGGATGTGACGCTCCCGCACACCGACCGTCGCGCAGCTGTCACTGAGGATCCGTGACACGATCCGTCACGCTGCCCCCAAGGCGTCCCGTGGCCCCCGGTACGGCCGTCGGACCACGTCGTCCGGCCACGCCGACCGCCCCGCACGCGGGCCCTGCGCACCGCCCTGTGCGCCGCCCTGTGCACCTCAGTGCGCCTCAGTGCGCCTCAGTGCGCCAGCATCGAGACGAGCACCAGTGCGATCAGGGTCACAAGGATAATCACACCGACCAGCAGTGGTCCCAGCAGCACCGTCCCCCGCTTGGGAGCCGCGTGGTGGTGCCGTTCGGCGACCTCCGCCGGGGTGCGCTGGGCCGGAAGTCGCGCCGCGCCGCCCGCCCGGTCGGAGGGCGGCAGTTCCAGCCTGAACTCCGTTGCCCCGGTCAGCGGTTCGGGTGCGCGCTGCAGCAGCCTGCGCAGGGCGCTGCGGACCGCGGGCAGCCCCGGCCGCCGGTTCGGGTCGGCGTCGAGCAGGCGCACGACCACTGGCCAGACCGGGCCTGCCGATCGCGGGTCCGGCAGGACTCCCGCCCGTACCGCGTAGAAGAGCTGCTCCGCGTCGCTCTCGGGGAACGGCGCCTTCCCGGTGCAGGCCCGGTAGAGCAGCACGCCCAGCGCCCAGACGTCCGCCGCCGGGCCGACCGGGACTCCCGTCCCGTCCACGACGCCGAGCTGTTCGGGCGCCCAACGCTCCGCCACCGGACCGACGACGACCGACCGCGCGTCCCTGGCCCGCACCCGGGCCGGGCTCCACAGCGCCGTCGGCACGCCGGCGCCGGCCTGAGCGGTCCCAGGACCGCCGCAGAGCGCCTCCTGCGCGGCGGAGACCGCCAACCCGCCCAGCAGCGCGGTGCCGTCCTCGCAGACGGTCACCGACAGCGCAGTGACGTTTCCGTGCACGATCCCGGCCCGGTGCACGGCCTCCAGCCCGGTCGCGACGTCGTAGACCACCTCGGCCGCCCGGTAGGGCGTCAGCGGGCCGTCCTCCAGCAGCTGAGCCAGCGGAATGCCGGGGATGCGCTCGCCGACCGTCCAGAGGTAGCCGCTCTCGGCGAAGGCGTGGAAGACCTGGTTCAGCCGCGGGTGGTCGCCCACCGCCTGCGCCACGGTGGCCGCCTGCGTGAACGCGAGGGTGGCGGCGTCGTTCTCGTCCGTGTCGCCCTTCGCCCCGCCGGCCCCGCCCGTGCCGCCGGCCCCGTCTTCCGCTTCCTCGGTGAACTGGTCGAACGGGCGCACCAGTTCGGGCAGCGGCACGGCTTCGAGCAGGACCGGTGCGCCGCTGCGCAGGTCCATCGCCTCGACGGCGGCACCGCGGCGACGCTCGGTGAGCTCGTAGCGCTCGGCGAGCAACCGCCCTGCGGACGCCCTGGCCATCGGTTCAGCCCCCCGGCTGGAAGGTGTCGAAGAAGCGCGCGAGCAGCTGCCCGCTGCGGCCGTCGGTCCAGCTCGTCAACGGCGCGGTCCAGTAGAGGGCGTAGGCGTGGTGCGCGTCCACGACGAAGCCACGGTTCAGGGACTGACGCATCGTCGACCCGGACTGGTAGCCCCACTCCCAGTCCGCCGCGTCCCAGCCCCGGTAGCTGACCTGGTCCAGCCGGATCAGGTGATAGTCCGTCAGATCGGCGGCCACGCTCGACTCTTCCTTCTTCCACGCCGCCAGCGCCCCGTCGGACTGCGGATGCGCGCTGAAGTCGACCTGCAAGGTCCCGGCCGGGCCGCTGAACTTGACGGAGGACGCGCTCTCGCTCACCAACCGCCAGCCGTCGGGGATCTGGAGGTGCGACCCGCCCGGCCCGGCCACCTGGTGGTAGCCGGCGGCCGTCGGACGCGCCGTGCCGGTGCCGGTGCCGTCGCCGGACCCGGAGTCGCCTGCGGTCGGGGTCTGCGGGGCGCTGTCGCCCGAACTGCCAGGTGCCGCCGTGCTCGTGGCACCGGCCCCGACCCCGGAACCGCTGCCGCTACCGCTACCGCCGGAGTTGTTGCGCATGCTGGCGACTGCGGCGGTGACCAGCAGCACGGCGGCCAGCACGATCCCGCCGATGAGCAGCGCGCGCTGCCGACCCGCCCAGCCCGTGCTCCGCGGCGCCGCCGGGCCGCCGCCGGACAGCTGCGTGGTCGCCGACGCCGGGTCGGGCCCCGGCGCCCCCACCGCCTCGGATCCTGCCGCCTTTCCCGACGCGAGCCCCGACGCGAGCCCCGACCCGAGTCCCGACGTGACGGACGGCTGCACCCGCGTCCGCTCCGGCTCGGGCACGACCTGCGTCGGCGCGTCCGGCGCGACCGCGGCGAAGTTCGTCGTGGCACGGGCCCGGCGCTCGTACTCGCCGACCACCCCGCGCAGCATGGCCTGCGCCGTCGACGCGTCCAGCCGCTGACGAGGGTCCTTGCGCAGCAGTCCGGCGATGACCGGCTCCAGCAACTCGCCGTGGCGCAGCGGCGGCACCGGGTCCGTCATCACCGCGGTCAGCGTGGACAGCGCCGAGCCCTTGTCGTACGGCGGGGTGCCCTCCACCATCGCGAAGATCGTCGCCCCGAGCGACCACATGTCCGCCGGCGGGCCCGGCACCCCGCCGCGCGCCCGCTCCGGCGAGATGTACGACGGCGCGCCGACCAGCATCCCCGTCGAGGTGACCGACGGGTCCCCCTCGACCCGGGCGATGCCGAAGTCGGTCAGCACGACCCGGCCGTCGAAGCCCATCAGCACGTTGGACGGCTTGACGTCCCGATGCAGGATCCCGACCCGGTGCGCCTCGGCGAGGACGCCCAGCAACTCCAGCGCGACCTCCGCGGCACGCTGTGGCGGCAGCACGCCGTCGGCCTGGATCACCTCACTCAGCGACCGGGACTCGACCAGCTCCATCACGATCCACGGCCGACCGTCCTCCTCGACCACGTCGTAGACGGTGACCGCGCCGTTGTGCCGGATCCGGGCGATGGCCTTGGCCTCGGTCAACGTCCGCGAGACGAGCCGCCTGCGCTCCTCGTCGTCGACGTCGGAGGCGAAGCGAAGTTCCTTGACCGCCACGTCCCGGCCCAGGAACTCGTCCTCGGCCCGCCACACGGTGCCCATCCCGCCCTGACCGAGTACGGCCGTCAACCGGTACCGCCCCGCGAGGAGCCTGCCGGCCTGCGGGTCTTGCTCGCCGCTCATCCGTTTCCGTCCCCTCCGCGTGGTTCCTGTCGCACGCCATCATCCCGTGACGCCCACACTGCTTTCACCCGGGCCCAAGGGGTCCTGGGGCAAAAGGTGACGTTGCAACCGCCTCAGGGACGCAATCTGACGTCGTCACTTCAGCGGCACGATGTCCGGCGCGCCCAACCGCGCAGCGTCCGCGGCCAGGTCGTCGGGCTGCTGCTGCGACTCCCGCTCCGCCTCCACCCGGACGCGGTAGTGCTCGATCTCGTTCTCGATCTGCGCCTTGTCCCACCCCAGTTCAGGAGCCATCAGCCCGGCCGCCTCGGCCATCACCGCCGTCCCCCGGTCGAAGGTCTCGATCGAGATGCGGGTTCGGCGCGCCAGCACGTCGTCCAGGTGCCGTGCGCCCTCCGCCCGCGCCGCGTAGACGACCTCGGCGCGCAGGTAGTCGTCCGCGCCGTTCAGTGGCTCGCCGAGGTTTGGATCGGCGAGTACCAGCTCCAACAGCTCCTCCGTCAGCGAGCCGTAGCGGTTGAGCAGGTGCTCGACCCGGGCCACGTGCAGCCCGCTGCGGCGCGCCAGCTCGGCGCGCGCGTTCCACAGCGCGCGGTACCCCTCCGCGCCCGCCAGCGGGATGGTGTCCGTGATGCAGGGCG
This sequence comes from Streptacidiphilus sp. BW17, assembly GCF_041262485.1. NCBI lineage: Bacteria > Bacillati > Actinomycetota > Actinomycetes > Kitasatosporales > Streptomycetaceae > Streptacidiphilus > Streptacidiphilus sp. BW17. Next base: position 65,162 of record NZ_JBGCCR010000009.1, read on the forward strand.
AGATCCTCCCCCAGCGTCCCGCCGGGGGTACCCCCACATCCAACCCGTGCACCACCTCGTCGACCGCGTCCTCGGCCATCACCCGGTAGGTCGTGTACTTGCCTCCCGCCACCACGACCAGCCCCGGCGCGGCATGCTGCACCACGTGCTCGCGGCTGAGTTTTGACGTCGCGTCCGACTCCCCGGCGAGCAACGGCCGCAGGCCCGCATAGACGCCCTCGACGTCCTCACGCGTCAGCGGCATCGCCAGCACCGAGTTGACGTGCTCCAGCAGGTACTCGATGTCCGCGCTGCTGGCGGCGGGGTGGTCCTTGTCGAGCGTCCACTCGGTGTCGGTGGTGCCGACGATCCAGTGGCGTCCCCACGGGATGACGAAGAGCACGCTCTTCTCGGTGCGCAGGATCAGCCCGGTCGCGGAGTGGATCCGGTCGCGCGGCACCACCAGGTGGATGCCCTTGGAGGCGCGGACGTGGAACTGGCCACGCTCGCCGACCATCGCCTGGGTCTCGTCCGTCCACACGCCGGTCGCGTTGACGATCTGCCGGGCCCGGATCTCGAACTGCCCGCCGGTCTCCAGATCGTGGACCCGTGCGCCGACCACACGCTCGCCCTCGCGCAGAAAGCCGACCACCCGCGCCCTGTTCGCCGGAAGCGCGCCGTAGGACGCGGCGGTGCGGACCAGCATCGTCACCAACCGCGCGTCGTCCACCTGCGCGTCGTAGTACTGCACCGCGCCGACCAGCGCGTCCTTGCGCAGACACGGTGCCTGGTGCAGCGCCTGCCGCCGCGTCAGGTGACGGTGCAACGGCAGCCCCCGGCCGTGGCCGCTGGACACCGACATCGCGTCGTAGAGCGCGACGCCCGAGCCGACGTAGGGGCGCTCCCAGCCGCGCCCCTGCAGCGGGTAGAGGAACGGCACCGGCTTGACCAGGTGCGGCGCGAGCCGGTCCAGCAGCAGGCCGCGCTCCTTGAGCGCCTCCTTGACCAGGGCGAAGTCGAGCATCTCCAGGTACCGCAGGCCGCCGTGGATCAGCTTGCTGGAACGGGAGGAGGTGCCGGAGGCCCAGTCACGCGCCTCGACCAGTCCGGTGACCAGACCGCGCGTCGCCGCGTCCAACGCGGTTCCGGCGCCGACGACGCCTCCGCCGACCACCAGCACGTCGAGCTCGCGCTCCCCCATCCGCGCGAGCGCCTCCGCGCGCTCCTCCGGACCCAGCTTGATGCTCCGCATGACGCCTCCGCTCATCGGCTCCGCAGATCCGCTCCGCTGACCCACAGTACGAAACGCACGGCAGGATCGGCTCGACGGCACGAAGTCAGTTGGCGGAACGCTCAGGCGACGGGACGTTGCAGACGTCAGGGGCGCGGGGAACTGCGCGACAAGCCACCGTGCGAGGTACAACCCCGACCTAAGAGGGCCATCCGCATGTCAGTGGTTTCTCGCGCAGTTCCCCGCGCCCCTGTCGCGCTCACGCGCTTACCGGGCGACGGTGACCTCGACGCGCTGGAACTCCTTGAGCTCCGAGTAACCGGTCGTCGCCATCGCGCGACGCAGCGCACCGAAGAGGTTCATGGTGCCGTCCGGCGTGTGCGACGGGCCGAGCAGGATCTCCTCGGTGGTGCCGACGGTGCCCAGGTTGACCCGCTTGCCGCGCGGCAGCTCCTCGTGGACGGCCTCGCTGCCCCAGTGGAAGCCCTTGCCCGGCGCGTCGTTGGCGCGCGCCAGCGCCGCGCCGATCATGACGGCGTCCGCGCCGCAGGCGATCGCCTTGGAGAGGTCGCCGGAGAAGCCCACACCGCCGTCGGCGATGACGTGGACGTAGCGACCGCCGGACTCGTCCATGTAGTCGCGCCGCGCCGCCGCGACGTCCGCGACGGCCGTGGCCATCGGGACCTGGATGCCCAGCACCGCACGGGTGGTGTGCGCGGCGCCGCCGCCGAAGCCGACGAGGACGCCGGCCGCGCCGGTCCGCATCAGGTGCAGCGCCGCGGTGTAGGTCGCGCAGCCGCCGACGATGACCGGGACGTCGAGCTCGTAGATGAACTGCTTGAGGTTCAGCGGCTCGGCAGCGCTGGACACGTGCTCGGCGGAGACGGTGGTGCCACGGATGACGAAGATGTCGACGCCCGCGTCCACGACGACCTTGGAGAACTCGGCGGTCCGCTGCGGCGACAGCGCGGCGGCGGTGACGACGCCGGAGTCGCGGATCTCCTTGAGGCGCTGCGTGATCAGCTCAGCCTTGATCGGCTCGCGGTAGATCTCCTGGAGGCGACGGGTGGCCAGCGCCTCGTCCTTGACCTCGGTGATCTCCTGCAGCAGCGGGCGCGGGTCCTCGTAACGGGTCCACAGACCCTCGAGGTTCAGCACGCCGAGGCCGCCGAGGCGACCGAACGCGATGGCCTGCTCCGGCGAGACGACCGAGTCCATCGGCGCGGCCAGGAACGGCAGCTCAAAACGGTAGGCGTCGATCTGCCACGCGATCGAGACCTCCTTCGGGTCCCGCGTGCGACGGCTCGGGACGACCGCGATGTCGTCGAAGGCGTACGCCCGCCGGCCCCGCTTGCCCCGCCCGATCTCGATCTCGGTCACCTGAACTGCTCCCTCGGTTGTGCTCAGCGACTGCCAGGGTCAGTATCTCGCACAACGCCGGAGGGGCCGCGCGCGGCGGCCCCTCCGTGAGACGACTGTCGAGCAGGCGACTAGTTCGACGAGTAGTTCGGCGCCTCGACCGTCATCTGGATGTCGTGCGGGTGGCTCTCCTTCAGACCGGCGGAGGTGATCCGGACGAAGCGCGCGTCGCGCTTCATCGCGTCGACCGTCTCGGCGCCCACGTAGCCCATGGACTGACGCAGTCCGCCGACCAGCTGGTAGATGACCGAGCCGACCGGGCCGCGGTAGGCGACCTGGCCCTCGATGCCCTCAGCGATCAGCTTCTCGTCGGAGGTGACGTCGCCCTGGAAGTAGCGGTCCTTGGAGAAGGACTTGGCCTGGCCACGCGACTGCATCGCGCCCAGCGAGCCCATGCCGCGGTAGGACTTGTACTGCTTGCCGTTGATGAAGAGCAGCTCGCCCGGCGACTCCTCGCAACCGGCCAGCAGGCTGCCCAGCATGACGGTGTCGGCACCGGCGGCCAGCGCCTTGCCGATGTCGCCGGAGTACTGCAGGCCGCCGTCACCGATCAGCGGGACGCCCGCGGCGTTGGCCGCGACCGCGGCCTCGTAGATCGCGGTGACCTGCGGGACGCCGACACCGGCGACCACGCGGGTGGTGCAGATGGAACCCGGGCCGATGCCGACCTTGATGCCGTCGCAGCCGGCGTCGATCAATGCCTGCGCGCCGTCACGGGTGGCGACGTTGCCGCCGACCACGTCGGCCGTGACGGACGACTTGATCTTCGCCATCCAGTTGAGCGCGTTGCGGTTGTGGCCGTGCGAGGTGTCCACGACGATGAAGTCCGCGCCGGCCTCGGCCAGGGCGATCGCCCGGTCCAGCGCCTCGGCGGAGGCGCCGACCGCGGCCCCGACGATCAGACGGCCCTCGACGTCCTTGGAGGCGTTGGGGTACTGCTCGGCCTTGACGAAGTCCTTGACCGTGATCAGGCCCTTGAGCTTGCCCTGCTCGTCGACGAGCGGCAGCTTCTCGATCTTGTGACGGCGCAGCAGCGCCATCGCGTCGACGCCGGAGATGCCCACCTGGCCGGTGATCAGCGGCATCGGCGTCATGACCTCGCGCACCTGGCGGCTGCGGTCCGACTCGAAGGCCATGTCACGGTTGGTGACGATGCCCAGCAGACGACCCTCGGGGTCGGTGACCGGAACACCGGAGATCCGGAACTTGGCGCAGAGCGCGTCGGCGTCGGCGAGGGTCGCCTCCGGCGACACCGTGATCGGGTCGGTGACCATGCCGGACTCGGAGCGCTTGACCAGGTCGACCTGGTTCACCTGGTCCTCGACGGACAGGTTGCGGTGCAGCACGCCGACGCCGCCCTGACGGGCCATGGCGATGGCCATGCGCGCCTCGGTGACCTTGTCCATGGCGGCGGACAGCAGCGGGATGTTCACCCGCACATTGCGCGACACGCGCGAGGAAGTGTCCACGGCATTGGGCAGGACCTCGGAGGGGCCTGGCAGCAGCAGCACATCGTCGTAGGTGAGCCCGAGCATGCCGAACTTCTCGGGGACCCCAGCTGCGTTGTAAGACATGACACCCTTCCCGAAGTGGATCCGTGGATCTCCTTGGACGGGAAGGTGGTGGCCGCACCCGCCCGACGCGACACGGCGCCTACGGGGGCCGCAGTGTGGGCAGCTCGGCACCGTTGACTAATTCTACCGGGCCCCCAGAGACCCTCTTGTGCATCCGCAACAACTGAGGTAGCGGTCACATTCCCGCACTCTTGGATGATCGTCCAGTTGCACGATCCGGGGGCGCGAAGTTCAGGTCAGGCCGAGAGCCCCTCGGGCCCGCCGCCTTCGGCGAGCGCGCGCAGGCGCGAGAGCGCACGGTGCTGGGCCACCCGGACCGCCCCCGGCGACATACCGAGGACCTCGCCCGTCTCCTCCGCGCTGAACCCCGCGGCGATCCGCAGGATGACCAGCTCACGCTGACGCTCCGGCAGGAGCGCCAGAAGTTCGCGCATCCACGCGGCGTCGCTGCTCAGCAGCGCCCGCTCCTCCGGGCCCAGCGCGTCGTCCGGCGTGTCAGGGAGTTCCTCGCCGAGCGGGACGCTGTGCGCCGGCCCACCACGCATCGCCGCGCGTTGCAGATCGGCGATCTTGTGCGCCGCGATGCCGTAGACGAACGCCTCGAAGGGGCGCCCCTCGTCTCGGTAGCGGGGCAACGCGCACAGGACGGCCAGGCAGACCTCCTGCGCCACGTCGTCCACATGGTGTCTCGCATTGCCCGGCAGTCTGACCAGCCGGGCGCGGCAATACCGCAGGACCAGCGGGTGCACCTGCGCGAGCAGGGCGTCCACCGCCTCGGGATCCCCACCCACCGCGTGCACCACGAGCGACCCGATGGGCACGCCGGGCCCGCTCACGGGGCTCGCCTCGTCGTCACGCACTGGTCCATGGTGCCTGGTCATGGATGAAAACGTGACACCGCACCCAGACTTGTGCATCGGAACGTTATCCACCACGCCCACGCCACCATCCCCGCCCGGCCCGACTTCGCGCTACACCCCCATGGTGCGCCCTCGGGTGGGAAGTGGGCCACGCCGCCTCCCACCCGGCAGCCAAACAGCTCCCGGCGAGGGGATCAGCGGACGAGGCCCCAGCGGAAACCGAGCGCGACCGCGTGCGCGCGGTCGGACGCGCCGAGCTTCTTGAAGAGGCGACGGGCGTGCGTCTTGACGGTGTCCTCGGAGAGGAACAGCTCGCGCCCGATCTCGGCGTTGCTGCGGCCATGACTCATGCCCTCCAGCACCTGGATCTCACGAGCCGTCAGCGTCGGGGCCGCGCCCATCTCCGCGCAGCGGAGGCGCCGCGGGGCGAGCCGCCAGGTCGGGTCGGCCAGCGCCTGGGTGACCGTGGCACGCAGCTCGGCACGGGACGCGTCCTTGTGCAGGTAGCCGCGGGCACCGGCGGCGACCGCCAGGGCGACGCCGTCGAGGTCCTCGGCGACGGTGAGCATGATGATGCGGGCGCCCGGGTCCGCAGAGAGCAGCCGGCGGACGGTCTCCACACCGCCGAGGCCGGGCATGCGCACGTCCATCAGCACCAGATCGGAGCGGTCCGCGACCCATCGGCGGAGAACTTCCTCACCGTTGGTGGCCGTGGTGACCCGGTCGACGCCGGGGACCGTGGCCACGGCGCGCCGGAGCGCCTCCCGGGCGAGTGGGGAATCGTCACAGACGAGAACGGATGTCATGACCCGCCTCCGCAGCTGATGAGCGTCACGTTGAGCCTCCTGGCTGGTACGAATCGTCACCGGCACGGCCTCCGGCATACCGGCGTCTTCCCCGACGCCCGTGCCGTTTGCCGCCTCCGCACTCCCAACGACCGTCACCCGAATGAGTTACGGTCTGGCAGCAGCCTCCACCACTCTACGTGGTCGACCCGCTACGGATCATCCACCTCGCGGTGCGCACCGGCGCAAAATGCGCCGCTCGTACGACGCCCGCGCGCCTCGTCGGGCTTGCCTTTAGGCCCAACGAGTGCACCCGCATGCAGGACACGCACCCCTTCCCTTCGTCCCATTAGTCCGTTTTCATGGGATTTAATGGTTTTCGGCACGTTGTGCCACGCTGATGGCCTCTTGTCCGTTAGATCTGCATGAGTCATATTTCCATCAGTTCGTACTGAACCGCTAGCACCACGCAAGGGAATGACGACCATGGCCGACTACTCACGGCTTCCTGGCCCGAACGCAGACCTGTGGGACTGGCAGCTCTCCGCCGCGTGCCGCGGCGTGGACAGCTCACTCTTCTTCCACCCGGAGGGCGAGCGTGGCGCGGCGCGCAGCTCGCGCGAGCAGTCCGCGAAGGAGGTCTGCATGCGGTGCCCGGTCCGCGCGCAGTGCGGGGCACACGCGCTGGCAGTACGTGAGCCCTACGGGGTGTGGGGCGGTCTGACCGAGGACGAACGCGAGGAACTGCTCGGACGGGCGCGCCGTCGCACGATGGATCCGCTGTCACTGCTGCCGATCGACTGACTCCGGGTCAGCCCTCGACCCTGCCGTAACGTTTCTGCACGGGCGCGGCGCCCCCTGCGGGGGGCCGCGCCTGTCGTCACCGGCCCTTCAGCTTCTCCAACATCGACGACACCGCCGGCACCCGCTCCAGGTCCGGCAGCGTCAGCGCGACGATCTCGCGGGCGACGCCCGAGCCGAGCGGCAAGACCGCCACGCCGTCCGCGCGTGTCGCGGCCAGCGCGAGGCGCGGCAGCACGGCCACGCCGACGCCGGCGGCGACCAGTCCGAGCACGGCCGGGTAGTCGTCGGTGGCGAAGTCGATCCGCGGGGTGAAGCCGGCGACCTCGCAGAGGTCCACCAGGTGCCCGCGGCACTGCGGACACCCGGCGATCCACGGCTCCTCCGCGAGCGCGGCGAGGTCCAGCTGCCCCTCGTCCCCGCTTCCCGCCAGCGGGTGGTTCGTCGGCAGCAGCGCGACCATCGGGTCGTCCCGCAGATGGGTCACCACGAGGTCGCTCCACTCCTCGGCGCTGTTGTCCGCCGGCGAGGAGGGGTAGCGGAACGCGAGCACGACCTCGCACTCGGCGGCCCGCAGCATGCCGATCGACGTCGGCGGCTCGGCCTCGGTCAGCGAGACCCGCACCCCGGGCGAGTCGGCACGCAGCGCGGCGACGGCCGGGGGCACGAGCGTGGCGCTCGCGGTCGGGAACGACACCAGCCGCACGCGGCCGGCCCGGAGGCCGGCGATACCGGCCAGCTCGTCCTCGGCGGCGGTCAGCCCGGCGAGGATGCCTGCGGCGTGCGAGGCGAGCACCTCGCCCGCCTCGCTCAGCGCGACGCCCCGTCCGACGCGGACGACGAGCGGGGTGCCGACGGACTTCTCCAGCGCCTTCATCTGCTGACTGATGGCTGGCTGCGTCAGCCCGAGCTCGCGCGCGGCAGCAGAAAAGGAGCCCTGACGGGCGACGGCACGCAGGACACGGAGATGACGGGCCTCGATCACGGGGTCAAGGATAGGTGCGCCGTTGCACTGCCTGGGGGCGCGAGGCCCTACTGATGCGCGGCTCCGCCTGCCCGAAGTGCGTGGTGCAACGGAACGCCGGAGGCCCGGCACCCCGCAGGGGGTACCGGGCCTCAGAGCGACGGGAGCGTCAGTGCGCGTGGCCGTGGCCGCCGTGGGAGTGGCCGGCCGCAGCCGGCTCCTCCTCCTTCTTCTCGACGACCAGGGTCTCGGTCGTGAGCAGCAGGGAGGCGATGGACGCGGCGTTCTCCAGCGCGGAGCGGGTCACCTTGACCGGGTCGATGACGCCGGCCTTGAGCAGGTCGCCGTACTCGCCGGTCGCGGCGTTGAAGCCCTCGCGGACATCGGTCAGCTCGGAGACCTTGGTGGTGATGACGTAGCCCTCGAGGCCCGCGTTCTGGGCGATCCAGCGCAGCGGCTCGACCAGGGCGCGGCGGACGACGGAGACACCCACGGCCTCGTCGCCGGTCAGGCCCAGGCCCTCGTCCAGCACCTTCTGCGCGTGGACCAGGGAGGCGCCGCCGCCGGCGACGATGCCCTCCTCGACCGCGGCGCGGGTCGCCGAGATGGCGTCCTCCAGGCGGTGCTTCTTCTCCTTGAGCTCGACCTCGGTGGCCGCGCCGACCTTGATGACGCAGACGCCGCCGGCCAGCTTGGCCAGGCGCTCCTGCAGCTTCTCGCGGTCCCAGTCGGAGTCGGTGCCGTCGATCTCGCCCTTGATCTGGGCGACGCGACCGGCGACCTCCTCGGCGGAGCCGGCACCGTCGACGATGGTGGTCTCGTCCTTGGTGATGGTCACGCGGCGGGCGCTGCCCAGCACGTCCAGACCGGCCTGGTCGAGCTTGAGGCCGACCTCCTCGGCGATGACGGTGGCGCCGGTCAGCGTGGCGATGTCGCCCAGCATGGCCTTGCGGCGGTCACCGAAGCCGGGGGCCTTGACGGCCACGGCGTTGAAGGTGCCACGGATCTTGTTCACGACGAGGGTGGAGAGCGCCTCGCCCTCGATGTCCTCGGCGATGATCAGCAGCGGCTTGGAGGCACCGCCCTGCAGGATCTTCTCCAGCAGCGGGAGCAGGTCCTGGATCGAGGAGATCTTGCCCTGGTTGATCAGGATGTACGGGTCCTCGAGGACAGCCTCCATACGCTCCTGGTCGGTGACCATGTACGGCGAGAGGTAGCCCTTGTCGAACTGCATGCCCTCGGTGAACTCGAGCTCGAGACCGAAGGCGTTGGACTCCTCGACGGTGATGACACCGTCCTTGCCCACCTTGTCCATGGCCTCGGCGATGAGCTCGCCGACCTGGGTGTCCTGCGCCGAGAGCGCGGCGACGGCGGCGATGTCGTCCTTGCCCTCGATCTCGCGGGCGACGGAGAGCAGGTGCTCGGAGACGGCCTTGACGGCGGCGTCGATACCGCGCTTCAGGGCGGCCGGGCCGGCGCCCGCGGCGACGTTGCGCAGACCCTCGTTGACGAGCGCCTGGGCCAGCACGGTGGCGGTGGTGGTGCCGTCACCAGCGACGTCGTTGGTCTTGGTGGCCACCTCCTTCACCAGCTGCGCGCCGAGGTTCTCGTACGGGTCATCCAGCTCGACCTCGCGGGCGATGGTGACACCGTCGTTGGTGATGGTGGGGGCGCCGAACTTCTTGTCGATCACGACGTTGCGGCCCTTGGGACCGATCGTCACCTTGACCGTGTCGGCCAGCTTGTTGACACCGCGCTCCAGCGAGCGGCGGGCGTCCTCGTCGAACTGCAGGATCTTCGCCATGCCTAGGGGTTCCCTCTCGAAACAACCGCGCCCCGGGCCCCGTGGTACGGGCGTCCGGGGCGGGTCACGACTTAGCCGACTGAGCGGTGAGTCTTACTTCTCGATGATCGCGAGCACGTCGCGGGCCGAGAGGACCAGGTACTCCTGGCCGTTGTACTTGACCTCGGTGCCGCCGTACTTGCTGTAGAGGACGACGTCGCCGACCTTGACGTCGAGCGGCAGACGCTGACCGTCCTCGAAGCGACCCGGGCCGACAGCCAGGACGACGCCCTCCTGGGGCTTCTCCTTGGCAGTGTCCGGGATGACCAGGCCAGAGGCCGTGGTCTGCTCGGCGTCGAGCGGCTGGACCACAATGCGGTCCTCGAGCGGCTTGATGGCAACCTTGGAGCTGGTGGTCGTCACGATCCGACCTCCCCCTTCGGAGATCTCACGGGGTACACATGTCTTGGGGCGTGAAGACATGGCATGCCCGTCGTCGCGGTGCCGGACGTACCGTCTCACGCTTAGCGCTCTCTGGTGGAGAGTGCCAACGACGACTGTAGGCGGCGGTTAGCACTCGGTCAACCAGAGTGCCAACGTGGTGCGCGAGAAACCACCGATGAGCGGATGGTCCTGCCCGTTCGGCGGGCCACGTGGGCGGGTGGTTTGTGGCGCAGTTCCCCGCGCCCCTGAGGTGCATGCTCACCCGCCTGCCCATGGTGGCCGTGCTCGGAAGATCCCCCCACTTGCCAGAATGTCCTCGTGGAGATCGAAGCGTTGCGTGCCCTGTTCACCCCCGAGGGCCAAGCCCTGCTGGACGAGTTGCGGGATTACTCCCCCGGTGACGAGCTCGCGCTCGCGACACGCCTGCGGCGGGAGTACGACGCCGGGCTGGTGTCCGCCGCGCTGAGCCAGGCACGGCTCCGCACCCGCGCGGCGGCGAAGTTCGGGGCGGATGCGCAGCGGATGTACTTCACGCCGAACGGGGTCGAGCAATCCACCCGTTCGGGTGTGGCCCAGTGGCGCGCGGAGCGGTTCCGTGCGCTGGGGGTCGGCTCCGTCGCGGACCTGTGTTCCGGGATCGGCGGGGACGCCCTCGCGCTCGCACGGGCCGGGATCAGGGTGCTGGCCGTGGACCGGGACCCGCTCGCCTGCGCCGCCGCCGAGGCGAACGCCGCGGCCCTCGGGCTGAGCGGGCTGATCGAGACCCGCTGCGCCGACGTGACCGAGGTCGACACGAGAGGCTACGACGCGGTCTTCGTGGACCCCGCCCGCCGGGCCACCGGGCGCGGCCGGATCTTCGATCCGGAGGCGTACTCGCCGCCGCTCAGCTGGGCGATCGAGGCGGCGCGCAAGGCGCCCGTCGCCGCGCTCAAGGTCGCGCCCGGAATCCCGCACGAGGCCGTGCCCGAGGACGCCGAGGCCGAATGGGTCTCCGACCGCGGGGACGTGAAGGAGGCCGCGCTCTGGTTCGGCTCGAAGCCGGAGCCGGACCGGCCGCACCGGGCGACGCTGCTGCCGGAAGGCGCCAGCCTGACGGGCGGCCTGCTCCCGGACCCGGAGACCGGGCCCGTCCGCCGCTACCTGTACGAGCCCGACGGCGCGGTCATCCGCGCCCATCTCGTCGCCGAGGTGGCCGGGCAGCTCCGCGACCAGCTCGGCGGCGCGACCCTGATCGACCCGACCATCGCGTATCTGACGTCGGATCAGCTCACGGCGACCCCCTACGCGACCGCGTACGAGATCACCGACGCGCTGCCGTTCAACCTCAAGAAGCTGAAGGCGCTGGTCCGCGAGCGCGGCATCGGCACGCTGGTCGTCAAGAAGCGCGGCTCGGCGATCGAGCCCGAGGAGCTGCGCCGGAAGGTGAAGCCCGAAGGGGCGAACTCGGCCGTCGTGGTGTTGACCCGGGCGGCCGGTGCGCCGGTCATGCTGATCGGGCAACCGGCCACCAACGGGTGACGGCCTATTCGGACAGCCGGTGCAGCTCGTCGTGGGACGCGGGGACCGGCGCGGGGACGTGCGTCTCGGTGACCGGGAGGGACGAGTCGGCGGAGAGGTCGAAGGCCGACGGCCTGCGGTCGCGCCGGACCATCTCCGCGCCGAGGGCGGCGACCATCGCGCCGTTGTCGGTGCAGAGCTTGGGGCGTGGGACGCGCAGCGTGATGCCCGCGCGCTCGCAGCGCTCCTGGGCCATGGCCCGCAGACGGGAGTTGGCCGCGACGCCGCCGCCGATCATCAGGTGGTCGACGCCCTCGTCCTTGCAGGCACGGACCGCCTTCCTGGTCAGCACGTCCGTCACCGCCTCCTGGAACGAAGCGGCGACGTCCCGGATCGGGACCTCCTCGCCCGCTCGGCGCTTGGCCTCGACCCAGCGGGAGACGGCCGTCTTGAGGCCGGAGAAGGAGAAGTCGTACGCCGGGTCCTTGGCACCGCTCAGACCGCGCGGGAAGGCGATGGCCTTCGGGTCGCCCTCCTTGGCGTAGCGGTCGATCACCGGGCCGCCGGGGAAGCCCAGGTTGAGCAGGCGGGCGACCTTGTCGAAGGCCTCTCCCGCGGCGTCGTCGATGGTGGCGCCGAGCGAGCGGACCTCGCTGGTGATGTCCTCGGTGAACAGCAGCGACGAGTGCCCGCCGGAGACCAGCAGCGCCATGGTCGGCTCGGGCAGGCGCCCGTGCTCCAGCTGGTCCACGCAGATGTGCGAGGCGAGGTGGTTGACGCCGTAGAGCGGCTTGTCGAGCGCGTAGGCGTACGCCTTGGCCGCGCTGACGCCGACCAGCAGCGCACCGGCCAGGCCGGGACCGGCGGTGACGGCGATGCCGTCGAGGTCGCTCGCCTTGATCCCGGCCGTGTCCAGCGCGCGCTGGACGGTGGGGACCATCGCCTCCAGGTGCGCGCGGCTGGCGATCTCCGGCACGACGCCGCCGAAGCGGCCGTGTTCGTCGACGCTGGACGCGACGGCGTCGGCGAGCAGCGTGGTGCCCCGGACGATGCCGACGCCGGTCTCGTCGCAGGAGGTCTCGATCCCGAGGACCAGCGGTTCGTCAGCGGCCATCGTCTGTTGTTCCTTCGCTTCTCTGAACGCGGTCTGCGTCGTCGTGTCCGTCGGTGTCCGTCATCTGACGACTCATCACCAGGGCGTCCACGCCGGACGGTTGGTAGTAGTTGCGGCGGATGCCGACCGGCGCGAAGCCGAAGCGCCGGTAGAGCCGCTGGGCGCGGTCGTTGTCGACCCGGACCTCCAGCAGCAGGTCGTTGCACTCGGCCTCGGCGGCCTGGTCGATCAGCCGTCGCAGCAGGCGGGCGCCGAGGCCGGTGCCCCACTGGTCCTGCGCCACCGCGATGGTCTGCACGTCGCCCTCGCCCGCGATCGCCATCAGCCCGGCGTAGCCGACGATCCGGCGCCCCGCGCCCGCGCCCGCGCCGTCGCCCTCCCCCTCACCCTGCTCCGCGACGGTGTACCAGCGGGTCGCGCCCGGGTGCCGGGCGTCGGCGAGCTCGGACCAGAACATGCCGACCGACCACGCGTCGTCGGGGAAGAGCTCCCGCTCCAGTACGAGCACGGCCTCGATGTCCCACCAGCGCATCTCGCGCAGCGTGGCGGGAGTCCGCGCCGTCTCCGGCAGCTGCGCGGTACCGGCGGTCATGCGGGGAGCACCGTCTTGTAGTTCTTCGGGACCTCCGCGTCCGGCCGTCGCAGGTAGAGCGCGGTGGTCGGCGGCAGCAGCGGCGTGCCCGAGGCGAGCGCGTCCGCGGCGAAGGCCGCGAGCGCGGCGGCGGACTGGTGCTCGGGCGCACCGGTCGGGATGTCGGTGAAGACGTCCGGGTAGAGCAGCGCGCCCGCGCCGACGGCGGGCAGCCCGGCCACCCTCTCCGCGATCTCCGCCGGGCGGTCGACCGCCGGGCCCTCGACCCGGACGCCGGCGGCGTCGTAGCGGGCCCAGTAGACCTCCTTGCGGCGGGCGTCCGTGGCGGCGACGAACGGGCCCGTCACCACCCCGGCGTCCCGCGCCGCGCGGGCCACTCCGTCGAGCGAGCAGACGCCGTAGACGGGGATGCCGAGCGCGTGCCCGAACGCGGCGGCCGTGGCCAGGCCGACCCGCAGACCGGTGTACGGGCCCGGTCCGACGCCGACGACCACACCGCCCAGCGACTCCTTGGGCGTGCCCGCCTCGCGCAGCACCGCGTCGATGGTGGGAAGCAGCAGCTCACCATGGCGGCGCGCGTCGACCTGGTCGGCAGCGGCCCGGACGGTACGGGTGTCGGTGTCGTACACGGCGGCGGTGACGGCGGGCGTGGCGGTGTCGAACGCAAGCAGAAGCACGCACCCAGGTTAGTCGGTGGCCCGGACTGCTCATCCGCGAGACGCCCGCCCGCCTGTGCTCGTCGCGGCTGGGAGGATGAGAGGCTTGGACCCGGTCGTGGCCCTCGCACACGCGTGTGTGCGCCACGTCCGCAGAAACGGTCGGCCACTCGGTCGGTCGGAGGAGTGGGAGGAGAGACCGTGGCGAAACTCGGTTCGGGCTCGGTGGTCACCGTGCTGACCGCGGGAGCCCTCGCCGTCGTCACCCTGCTCGCCGTGCAGGCCAAGAACTCCGCGTCCGCGACGGTCGCCGCACCACCCGGCAAGGTCCCCTCGGCCTCCGCGTCCGCGGGGCGGGGCGGGACGCAGGCCAAGCCGCCCGCGGTCCCCGCGGACTCGGGAACGGGTCGGCGGGTGGTGTACTCGCTCGCCCAGAAGCGCGTCTGGCTGGTGGACCCGAGCGACGCGAGCGCGGACCGCACCTTCACCGTGATGCCGGGGAACGTCGACCCGCTTCCGGGCACCTACGCGGCGACCACGCTCCTGCCGGGGCCGTACACCGGCTCGGACGGCAAGCTGATCAAGAACGCGGTCCTGTTCACCAGCCGCGACGGCACCAGAATCGGCTTCAGCTCCGCCGTCGACGGCAGCACTCCCCCGCCGGACCCGTCCAAGCACCTCGGCGGCATCCGCGAGTCGGTCGCCGACGGCCAGGCGCTGTACGACTTCGCGCCGTACAACACCAAGGTCGTGGTCGTTTCCTGACGAGTCCCAGGCAGGAACGCGTGTGGCCCCGCACCGAGGTGCGGGGCCACACGCGTTCAGTGGTTCAGCAGTTCACCGGCGGACCGCGTCAGCGGCGGATGCCGAAGGACTCGATGTACCAGTAGGTCGGCGAGCCGAGGCCGGTGGAGTCGTCGTAGCCCTTCGTCGCCGACAGCGACGAGTCGGTGCCGAGGGTGCGGGCGGAGGTGCTGGTGCCACCCGAGGCGTCCACGCTGTTGTTGAAGTTGACGCGGGCGACCGCCAGCTGGACGTTCGGGCCGAACGGGTGGTCGGTCACGTCGTGCAGCAGGGCCTTGCGGGCGTAGATCGCCGGGTCGGCGAAGCCGAGCGCGAAGCCCTGCTTCTCCTGCGCCAGCGCCTCGATCGCCGTGAAGACCGGCGAGGCGAGGCTGGTGCCGCCGATGCGGTACTCGCTGTACTTGACCGTCCCGTTCGGGAAGGCCTGGGTCTGGCCCATCAGGAAGCCGGTCTGCGGGTCGGCGACCGCGGCGACGTCCGGGACGACGCGCATCGGGCCGTTCTTGCTCGCCGACAGCGAGGACGGGACGACGCCCGCCTGGTACCACGGCTGCGCGGTACGGGCGCTGACGCCACCGCCCGAGCCGCTCTGGAACCCGCCCGGGAAGCCGGTCCAGCTCTTGCCGTTCGCCGCCAGCGGGGCGACGTCCGTGCCCCAGCCGGTCTCGAACTCGTAGTTGCCGTGCTTGCCGACGGCCAGCGAGGTACCGCCGACCGCGGTCACCCACGGCAGGGCGGCGGGCATGTCGGCCTGCTTCGTACCGGAGTTGGCGACCTCGTCGCCGTTGTCGCCGGAGGAGAAGTCAAAGCTGATGCCCTCGACCGCGCCGCGCTCGAAGATGTTGTTGTAGACGGCGTCGTTCGACGGGTCGCTGGCGTTCTCCGGCTCACCCCACGAGTCGCTGACGAGGGACGCCAGGTGGTTCGTGACGATGTTGTTCAGCGCGTCGATCAGGTCCGCGTCGTAGCACGAGGCTGCGGCGACGTAGTGGATGTTCGCGGCCGGGGCGACCGCGTGGACCGCCTCGACGTCGAGCGTCTGCTCGCCGTACCAGCCGGACGCACCACAGTCGTTGGCGGCGGTGTGGGTCCAGGTGGCGGGGTCGTACTCCTTGAACTGGCCCGTCTTGTAGGCCGCGTCACCGTTGAGCCCGGCGTAGGTGCTCGCGTCCGAGGCGATCGTCGGCGAGTCGTACGCGTCCACGATCGCGATGGTCTGGCCCTTGCCGGTCAGACCGGAGGCCGTGGCGCCGTAGGCGGAGCGCAGCTGGTGACCGTTGTAGCCCTTGATGACGTACGGCACGGTACGGCCGTCCACCTTGGGCAGGGTCTTCGCCGGGTTCGAGCCGTAGTAGCTCGAGAACGGACCCGAGTTGACGTACGCCGGGCCGGGGCCGGGCAGCGTGTCCTCGTGCGTCGCCTTCGACGGGGCGGTGCTCAGACCGGTGACGGTGAGCACTGCGTCCGCGACGTCGGCCGGCACGGTCAGCGCGCCCGCCGGGGCGCGGTAGACGTGGCCGTCGGTGGCGAAGCTGTGCAGCTGCGAACCGAACGCGGTCTGCGCGGCGGCGGCGTCACCGGTGACGGTCAGGTACTGGTCGTTCTCCGCGGTGACCTTGAAGCCGGAGGCGGCCAGCCACTGCTTGACCGCGGCGACCTGCGCCTTGGTCGGGCCGTACTTCGCCTGGACGGCCTGCGGGCTCAGATACTTGCCGTAGTCGGCGTTCTGAGGGTTCGACACCTGCGCGGCATAGGCGGCGAGTCCGGCCTGGTCACCCGCGAGGTACACGCGCGCGGTGACCGCGTTGCTCTGGGCCACCTGGCCCTTGTCCGCGGCGACCGCGGCCCAGGTCGGCTTCCCGCCGGCAATCGCGTGCCGGGCGGGCGTGGCACTGGCCGGCGCCCCCGCGGCGACGGCAGCCGCGAGCATGGGCAGCGTCGCCACCAAAGCTATGCCGGCACGCCGATGAGATCCCCTGATGTGCTTCAAACGCCCTCCCCGGGCCGTAGCAGCGGGCCCAATGTTCCCCGCTGCGATGTATGGCAAGGGGAATAGAACCGGGGAATGAACCATCGGTCAAGAGTGCGAAGCGCGTGTGTTACCGAGTTCAGTGGTGACAAGGCGACATTTCACGCGGGGAAATGTGGTTTTGACGGCGCATAGGAATGTGTCATGCACGCCAGGGAGGTTGTAGCTCCCCAGGGGCGCGGGGCTCTGGGGGTGCACCTACCCGCGGGAGCCAAAAGTCAGTGGCTTGGCGCGCGCCCGCGCGGCGGATCCGCATATCAGCAGAGCCCCTCGCCCCTGACGTTTGCAACGTCCCTATTCGTCGGAAGTGGGCGTTTCGTCGTCCGAATTGCTCTCCGCGTTCGCCGACTCGTCCTCCGAGGGTGGCGTGCAGACCGCTGCCGCCGACGGGCCGGATGCGAGCAGACGGGCGACGTCCACGTCGGTGGCGCGGGGGTCGGACGAGGTCGTGCCGGGCATTCGGTCTCCCCGAGGGGTGTCAGGTGCGGCTCATTCCATCTTCCCGACAGCGCGTCGGAAAAACAACCGCAAACCCCGGCAAGGCGGCCGGCAACGTCACCAGGCCGTGCGGGCGCTACGCCCGGGCGACCGCCAGCGCGCCGAGGTCGACGTCCGCCCAGCGGTCGCCGAGGCCGCGGAGGGTGACCGTGCGGTCGTCGGGGACCTCCGGGTTCAGGTCCTCAGCCAGGGACAGCAGGTGGTCCTCGTGCCCGGCCGCGCCGCCCAGCGCGCGGTCGATGCGGACCTCCAGGCGGGTCTCGGAGAGCTCCTCGACCTTGCCCTCGCCCCACTCGACGACCACGACCGACTCCGGCAGGGAGACGTCCAGGTCCAGGTCCTCCATCTCGTCCAGGCCGCCGCTCAGGCGGTACGCGTCGACGTGGACCAGCGCCGGGCCGCCGACCAGCGACGGGTGGACCCGGGCGATCACGAAGGTCGGCGAGGTCACCGCACCGCGTACGCCGAGGCCCTCGCCCAGGCCACGGGTCAGCGTGGTCTTGCCCGCGCCCAGCTCACCGGAGAGCAGCACCAGGTCCCCCGGGCGCAGCACCGTCGCCAGGGTGCGGCCGAGCTCCTGCATCGCGGCCGGGTCCGGAACGGAGATCGTGACAGCGTTCACGGCGTTGCCCATGGGTCCTGCGGGTCCTTTCGGTTCGGGGCGTCAGCCCGACAATCAGGCAGAAGGGGCCACCCGGCACTCAGCCGTCAGGCCTGGCGCGTGTCCTGCGCGAGATCGTGCACGTGTTGCGGCAGCGGCGCACCGCAGTGCCCGGCTGCGCGTTCGAGGAGGTCGGCGAGGCGGGCGTCGACCAGGTCCGGGCGCTCCAGCATCAGCAGGTGGCCGGTGTCCGGGAGTATGTCCAGCTCCGCGTCGGGCAGCTCGGCGGCGATCGCCTCGCTGTGCGAGGGCGGCGTGAGCAGGTCCTCGTCCCCCGCCATGACCAGGGTCGGGATGTCGCGGAGGACGGCCAGCGCGGCCGTCTTCTCGTGCGCGGGGAAGACCGGGAAGAACTCGGCGACCACGTCGACCGGCGTGGACTCCAGCAGGTCCTGCGCGAAGTGGGCCAGTGCGGGATCGACGTCCTCGGCGCCGAAGGAGAACTTCTGGTAGATCGCGGCGGTCAGCTCGCTGCTGAGACGACGGCCGCGCTCGACCAGCTCGGCCTGGCGGCCCAGTGCCTTGATCACACCGGGGCCGATCCGGTGGAACATCCTCGCGCCGACACCGGGGAGGCCGAGGGTCACCCCGCGCCAGCTGCCCGCGGTGGTACCGAGCAGGGCGACTCCGGCGACCCGTTCGGCGAAGAGCTCGGGACGCTGGTCGGCCAGCGCCATGATCGTCATCCCGCCCATGGAGTGCCCCACCAGCACCAGCGGTCCGGTCGGCGCGACGGCGTCGATCACCGCGCCGAGGTCCTGGCCGAGCTGGTCGATGGAGGACTGCTCTCCGGCCAGGTAGCTGCGGGAGCGCTCGGAGCGGCCGTGGCTGCGCTGGTCCCAGAAGACCAGCCGCAGTCCGTCGCGGAAAGCCTCGCGCTGGAAGTGCCAGCTGTCCTGGTTGAGGCAGTAACCGTGAGCGAAGACGACGGTCAGCGGCGGGGTGGGGGGCATTCCGAGCCAGCTGCCGACGCCGGACAGCACGCCGCCCAGCGGTCCGGGCTGCGGCTCGGCACCCGACGCACGCCGTCTGCCGAGCCAACTGCGCAGCGTGGGGCGACCGTTGCCGTTGCCGGCCCGGCCGGGATCGGCTCCGACCGGCGCGGCGGCTGTCTCGCCGTCGCCGTCAGTGCGCTCCGCGGGTTCCGCGCGCTCCGCGGCTTCGCGGGCGATCGCCGGGGCACTGCCGGCCCAGCCGGAGCCGTCGAGCTCGACGTAGAGGTCGGTACCGTCGGCCGCGGCGACATGGAGCGGGGTGCCGCGGAGCGAGCCGAACGCCGCCGCCGCGTCGATCTCGGCGCGGGCCCGGCGGCGCATGTCGCGGCCGACGGTCAGCCGCTCCAGCGCGACGCCCGCCGCCGCACCGGCCGCGACCACCCCGAGGGAGACGCCGACGATGCCCGCGCGGCGCCAGCGGCCGGCCGCGACGTCACCGACGACCGCGCCCGCCACGTCCCGCACCTGGCGGACGACGCCTCCGCTCTCCTCCGGCATCAGCCGCCGCCCTCCAGGTAGCGGCGCGGCACCCGGGCGCCGATACGGGTGACGATCTCGTACGCGATAGTGCCCGCCGCGCGGGCCCAGTCCTCGGCCGTCGGCTCGCCGAGGTCGCCGGGGCCGAAGACGACGACCTGGTCGCCCACCTCGGCGGCGTCACCGCCGAGGTCGACCACGAACTGGTCCATCGCGACGCGTCCGGCGACGGTGCGCCACTTGCCCCCGAGCCAGACCGGTCCGGCGCCGCTTGCGTGACGCGGGATCCCGTCGGCGTAGCCGAGCGGGACCAGGGCCAGCGTGGTTTCGCCCGGAGTGGTGTAGGTGAGGCCGTAGCTGACGCCGTGTCCGCTGGGCACCCGCTTGACCTGGGCGACCCGGGCGACCAGCGACATCACCGGCCGCAGCCCGAAGTCGGCCGGTCCGCCGACCTCCGGAACCGGGGACAGCCCGTACTGGGCCAGACCGGTCCGAACCAGGTCGAAGTGGGACTCCGGCAGGGTCAGCGTGGCGGGCGAGTTGGCGATGTGGCGCACCTCGGGCCGCAGGCCTGCCGCCTCGGCGACGTCCAGCGCGCTGCGGTACGCGTCGAGCTGCGCCGCGACGGAGGGGTGGCCGGGCTCGTCGGCGCAGGCGAAGTGGGACCAGACGCCGGTGACCTTGATCAGGCCCTCGGCCTCGGCGGCGCGGGCGGCGGCGACCAGCTCGGGCCAGTCGTGCGGCTGCGCGCCGTTGCGACCGAGTCCGGTGTCCGCCTTCAGCTGCACCCGGGCCGGGCGGCCGACCTCGCGGACCGCGTCCAGCACGTGGGGCAGCGCCCACAGGCCGCTGACGGTGATGTCGACGTCCGCCGCGACCGCCTCGCGCCACGGGCCGCCCGGCGTCCACAGCCAGCACAGCACCGGGGCCTGGTCCGGGCCGATCCCGGCGGCGCGCAGTGCGAGCGCCTCCTCCGGGGTGGCCGTGCCGAGCCAGCTCGCACCGGCGGCGAGGGCCGCGCGGGCACACGGGATCGCGCCGTGGCCGTAGGCGTCGGCCTTGACCACGGACATGACTCCGGCCGACCCGACACGCTCGCGCAACGCGGCGATATTGCCGCGCAGCGCCGCCAGGTCGATCAGAGCTTCGGCTCGCATCGCAGTTTCCATCGGGGGTAAGTCTCCCAGAAGCAGGCGGGCGCCCGTCACCAAGTGATGGGCGCCACAGTGTCGCGTAGTGCGGGTGGGGCCGCTCAACCGACCCCCGGCCCTTCCGTCCGAGCGTGTCCGAGCGTGCGGCTCAGCTGCCGGGCTCAGCTGCCGGGCTCAGGCGTCTTGCTCAGGTGCCGGGCTTGCGCCCGAAGACGTCGACGACATCGCCGACGCGCAGCAGCTCCCAGGCGATCCGCGCGTCGTGGACGGTCATGTTGACGCAGCCGTGCGAGCCGGGCGGGGTCGACATCGGGATGCCCACCGCGTGCAGCGCCTCGCCGCCGGAGAAGAACTGGCTGTCGGGCATGGGCACGTGGTAGATCGAGGAGACATGGTGCAGGTCGCGCCAGTAGATGTGCCACAGGCCGTCACGGGTGACGTACCCCTTGCGGCCGGTGCGGACGGCCACCGGGCCGAAGACGAGCTTGCCGCCGTCCGAGATCCACAGCTTCTGGTGGGTCAGGTCCACGCAGACCACCCGGCCCCGGTCTGCCGGGCAGGGCGACTTCGGCGCGGTCGTGACCGCGTGCGCCGTGACCGCGTGCGTCGTGACCGCGTGCGTCGTCCCGACGTGCGTCACCGCGGCAGGCGTCGTCAGCGTCGGGGTGGCGGCGTTCGCCGTTCCCGCGCCCAGGGTGCCCACCCCGACCAGCAGTGCCGCGGTCGCCAGGGCCGCCGCGGTCACTCGTGCCCTCAGCTGCGTCAACTCTCCCCCTGCTTTCCGTCCGCTGTGCACGGTGTCGTTGGGAAGACAATCAATTCGGCTGATCGGTTGCACGTATGACCGCGGTTCACCCCCGTCCGGCCGAATATCACCACGAAACTCACCGGAACGGTGGAACCCCGTCATCGCCGTCCCCCGCGATGACGGACCGCCAGGCCTCGGGCAGCGCGGCCGTGATCGCGGTGGCGCAGGTCGGCGCGCCGCCGGAGGAGATCCTGCCCGCCAGACCGTGCAGATACGCGGCGACGGATCCGGCGTCCCTCGGGGCCAGCCCGGCGGCGAGCAGCGCACCGGCCAGTCCGGCCAGCACGTCGCCGCTCCCGGCGGTGGCGAGCTGCGCGGTCCCGGTGGGGTTGACCCGGGCCGGGCCCTCGGGACCGGTGACGACCGTGGTCGAGCCCTTGAGCAGCACCGTGCAGCCGTACGCCCGGGCGAGCGTGCGCGCGTACCGCAACCGCTCGCCCTCGACCTCCTCCCGGGTCGCGGTGACGCCGACCCCGGCCAGCAGCGCGACCGCCTCGCCCGCGTGCGGGGTGAGCAGCGCGTTCGCGGGCGCGCTGCCGCGCCGGGCGAGCAGCCGCAGCCCGTCGGCGTCGACCAGCACCGGCACCTCGGCGGCCAGGGCCTCCTCCACGGCGCGTTCGGCGTCGGCGTTCTGGGACAGGCCGGGGCCGACCACCCAGGCCTGCACCCGACCGGCGTCCGCCGGACCGCCGTCGCCGACCAACGCCTCGGGGTGTGCTCGCACCACGTCCGCGCCCGCCGCGCCGACATAGCGCACCGCGCCGCA
Source organism: Streptacidiphilus sp. BW17 (assembly GCF_041262485.1). Lineage (NCBI taxonomy): Bacteria > Bacillati > Actinomycetota > Actinomycetes > Kitasatosporales > Streptomycetaceae > Streptacidiphilus > Streptacidiphilus sp. BW17. The sequence goes on from NZ_JBGCCR010000009.1 coordinate 87,050, forward strand.
GCCGCCGCGCAGCGCGGATCCGACGGCCAGCACCGCGGCGCCCGGATACCGGGCCGAACCGGCGGCGATGCCGACCACCCCACGCCGGTACTTGTCGCTCTCGGCGCCGGGCTCCGGCAGCAGCGCGGCCACGTCGGCGTGCTGAAGCGCCTCGACGACGTGCGTGTCCGACCCCGCTGCGACCGGCAACCCGATCTCGACCAGCCGGACCACTCCCGCGTACGACGCGCCGGGGTCGACGAGCAGGCCGGGCTTGTGGGTGCCGAAGGTGACCGTGACGTCGGCGTGGACCGCACGGCCGGGGACGGCCCCGGTGCCCGGGTCGACGCCGCTGGGCAGGTCGACGGCGACGATCAACGCCTCGCCGCGCTCGGCCGCGTCGACCCACGGGAGCGCGGCCTCGCGCAGCGGACCGCGTCCGCCGATGCCGACGATGCCGTCGAGGACCAGGTCGGCCGACGCGGCCTCGGCGGGATCGTCGGTCGTCCTGCCACCCGCCGCGAGCAGCGCGGCCAGTCCACCCGCGTGGGTACGTTCCGGCGGGGCGAGCAGCGCGGCCCGGACCCGTGCGCCGCGGCGGGCCAGCCGGGCCGCGGCGTAGAGCGCGTCACCACCGTTGTCGCCGCTGCCGACCAGGACCAGCACCCGGCTGCCCCGGACGCGGCCCCGCTTCCCGCTCGCCAGCAGCTCCACGCAGCAGGCGGCCAGCCCGGCCGCCGCCCGTTGCATCAGCGTGCCCTCGGGCAGACGGGCCATCAGTTCGCCCTCCGCCGCCCGGACCCAGTCCACAGCATGTGCACAACGCATGGCCTGTCCACTCCTTGAGAGGCCGTCACCCTTCGGCGATCACCACCGCAGACGCTACGCCCGCGTCGTGGCTGAGCGAGAGATGCCACGACGTCACCCCGAGCTGCTCCGCGCACGCCGCCACGGTGCCGCGCACGGTCAGCAGCGGTCGGCCGGAGGGCTCGGTGCGGACGATCGCGTCGGTCCACTCCAGATTGCCGGGCGCGCCGAGCGCCTTTGCCACCGCCTCCTTGGCCGCGAACCGGGCCGCCAGCGAGGCGATCCCGCGCCGCTCGCCGCTGGGCAGCGTCAGTTCCTCGGCGACGAAGAGCCGGTCCGCCAGCGCGGGGGTGCGGCGCAGGGCCTCCTCGAAGCGGCTGATCTCCGCGACGTCGATGCCGACACCGATGATCATTCAGAACTCCCTGGGACCGTGCAAAACGCGAAGGCCCGGACGCCGACGCGGCGTCCGGGCCTCCACCTTGCCATCGGGCGGCTACTCCACCGTCACCGACTTGGCCAGGTTGCGCGGCTGGTCGACCTCGTGGCCCTTGGCCGTCGCCAGCTCGCAGGCGAAGACCTGCAGCGGGACGGTCGCCACCAGCGGCTGCAGCAGCGTCGGCGTCTGCGGGATGCGGACCAGGTGGTCGGCGTAGGGCACGACCGCGTCGTCGCCCTCCTCGGCGATCACCAGGGTGCGCGCACCACGTGCGCGGATCTCCTGGATGTTGGAGACGATCTTGTCGTGCAGCACCGAGCGCCCACGCGGCGACGGGACGACCACGACGACCGGCAGCCCCTCCTCGATCAGCGCGATCGGACCGTGCTTGAGCTCACCCGCCGCGAAGCCCTCGGCGTGCATGTAGGCGAGCTCCTTGAGCTTGAGCGCGCCCTCCAGAGCCACCGGGTAGCCGACGTGACGGCCCAGGAACAGGACCGACTTGGCATCGGCCAGCGAACGGGCCAGCTCACGGACCGGCTCCATGGTCGTCAGCACCTGCTCGACCTGCTTCGGCGCGTCCGCGAGCTGGCGGATCACCTCGAAGATCTCGTCGCCCCACTTGGTGCCGCGGACCTGGCCCAGGTAGAGGGCGACCAGGTAGCAGGCGACCAGCTGGGTCAGGAACGCCTTGGTCGACGCGACCGCGACCTCGGGACCGGCGTGCGTGTAGAGCACGGCGTCCGACTCGCGCGGGATCGTCGAACCGTTGGTGTTGCAGATGGCCAGCACCTTGGCGCCCTGCTCGCGCGCGTGACGCAGCGCCATCAGCGTGTCCATGGTCTCGCCGGACTGCGAGATGGCGATGACCAGCGTCTGCTGGTCCATGATCGGGTCCCGGTAGCGGAACTCGGAGGCGACCTCGACCTCGCAGGGGATGCGGGCCCAGTGCTCGATCGCGTACTTGGCGATCAGGCCGGCGTGGAACGCCGTGCCGCAGGCGACGATGACGACCTTGTCGATCTCGCGCAGCACCGAGCGGTCGATGCGCAGCTCGTCGAGGGTGAGCGAGCCGTTGGCGTCGATCCGGCCGAGGAGGGTGTCGGCCACCGCCTTGGGCTGCTCGGCGATCTCCTTGAGCATGAAGTAGTCGTAGCCGCCCTTCTCGGCGGCGGAGGCGTCCCAGTCGACGTGGTACTCGCGGTACTCACCCGGATTGCCCTGGAAGTCGGTGATCGTGATGCCCTCGCGGGTCAACTCGACGACCTGGTCCTGACCGAGCTCGATCGCCTCACGGGTGTGCTCGATGAACGCGGCCACGTCCGAGGCGAGGAAGGCCTCGCCCTCGCCGCGCCCGACCACCAGCGGCGAGTTGCGACGCGCGGCGACGACCACGCCCGGCGCGTCGGCGTGCGTGGCGACCAGCGTGAACGCGCCGTCCAGGCGACGGCAGACGCTGCGCATGGCCTCGGCGAGGTCCAGCGTGCCGCTGCCCGCGGCGAGCTGGGCGTCCGTGGCCTCGGCCAGCAGGTGGGCGACCACCTCGGTGTCGGTCTCCGACGCGAGCAGGTGACCGCGCTCGGAGAGCTCGACGCGGAGCCGCGCGAAGTTCTCGATGATCCCGTTGTGCACGACGGCGACCTTGCCCGCGCCGCCCACATGCGGGTGCGCGTTGGCGTCGGTCGGGCCGCCGTGGGTGGCCCAACGGGTGTGACCGATCCCGACCGTGCCCTCCGGCAGCGGCTGCTCGGCCAGCAGCTTCTCCAGGTTGGCCAGCTTGCCGGCCTTCTTCGCGACCGCGAGGCCGCCTTCGGGGGTCTGCACGGCGACACCCGCCGAGTCATACCCCCGGTATTCCAGACGGCGCAGCCCGGACAGGACCACGTCCAGGGCAGGCTGCTCGCCAACGTAACCAACGATTCCGCACATCGCCCCAGCTTAAGGGCACGCCGCGGCAGCCCCGCGCGGCGAGGCCCCGACCCTGCCTCCACCTGGGCGGTTTCCGTCAGAAGGAGGCCCGAGGAACGCCCGCACGGCCGCCCCAGGTACGCAGCGCGCCGTCCAGCGCGGTGAGGGCGACCTGCCAGGACTCCGCCATCGGGCGGCCGGACCGGAACCGGTCGGCGGCCTCCAGGGTCACCCAGCCGTGGAACGAGCTGCACAGCAGCCGGACCGCGTCCACCGCGTCCACGTCCTCCAGCCGGTAGCCGCGGAGCAGCGCCGCACAGGCGGCGACGACGCGGTGGCCGCCCTCACACTCGATGTTCAGCTGGGTTGCGGCGTAGCGCCCGGGGTGGGCGAGGGCGAAGTCCCGGTACGCGTCGGCGAAGGCCGTGAGCGCGGCCCGCCCCGACCGCCCGGCGACGGCGTCGCCCAGCGCGTCCGCCAGCTCCGCCATCGCCAGCCCGGCGATCCGTTCGCGCAGCTCGGCCAGGCTGCTCAGGTGCGCGTAGAGGCTCGCGTCCTTGACGCCGAAACCCCTGGCCACGGCGGAGACCGTGACCTTCTCCAGCCCGACCTGGTCCGCCAGGTCCGCTGCCGCCCGGGTCACCCGTTCGGCGTTCAGTCCCGCCCGCGCCATCCCACTCCAAACTAGAGAGATAAACCATTTGCCTAGGACTCCTAGGCAAGCTTAGCGTCATACCCATGGAGATCGTCACCGAAGAACAGATCCGCGCGTCCTTCGTGAACTGCAGCAAGGGCGAGGCGTCACGCCTCCACATCCCGCGCGACCTGGCCGAACGGCCCTTCGCCGACCTTGACTTCCTGGGCTGGCGCGATCCGGGCGCACCCGACCGCTGCGCGCTGGTCGCCGAGCGGGCGGACACGCCGGGCGGCCTGGTCGGCATCACGCTGCGCTTCCCGCCGCCGCAGCGCGGCTTCCTGCACCGCAGCCTCTGCTCGCTCTGCCTGACCACCCGGCCGGGCAACGGCGTCTCGCTACTGACCGCCCGCCGCGCGGGCAAGGCCGGGCGCCAGGGCAACTCGGTCGGCCTCTACATGTGCACCGATCTCGCCTGCTCGCTCTACGTCCGCGGCAGGAAGCAGGCCGAGTCAGGCGCCCGCCAGGACGAGACGCTCACCGTCGAGCAGCAGATCGAGCGCCTGCGCACCAAGGTCGACGCCTTCCTGGACCAGGTCCTGGAGGCCTGACCGAGCGCGACCTGAGTTCGTACGGATTTCGCGCGGAGTCCCGGTGGAGGTCGTGCGGAGGCCGCTGAGAGATATCTCTCGCACCCCGGCGACGGCAGCTCGGCAGACAATAGGAACGTGTCCACCACCCTGGAAGCCGGGCGTCGCACCGACGCATCGCCCTTCGTCGACCTCGACCGTGCCGAGTGGAGTGCCCTCCACGAGCGCACACCACTGCCGCTGACCGCCGACGAGCTGGAACGGCTGCGCGGCCTCGGTGACGTCATCGACCTCGACGAGGTCCAGGACGTCTACCTGCCGCTGTCGCGCCTGCTCAACCTCTACGTCACCGCGACGGGTCAACTGCGCGGCGCGCTCAACGACTTCCTGGACAGCAACGAGCACACCCACACCCAGTCCGGCACGCCGTTCGTCATCGGCGTGGCCGGCTCGGTCGCGGTGGGCAAGTCCACCACCGCTCGACTGCTCCAGTCGATGCTGGCCCGGTGGCCCGAGCACCCACGCGTGGAGCTGGTGACCACCGACGGCTTCCTGCTGCCCAACGAGGAGTTGCGCCGCCGGGGCCTCATGTCCCGCAAGGGCTTCCCCGAGTCCTACGACCGCCGGGCGCTGACCCGCTTCGTGGCCGACGTGAAGTCGGGCAAGGAGGAGGTCACCGCCCCGGTCTACTCGCACCTGGTCTACGACATCGTCCCCGACGAGCGGCTGACGGTCCGGCGGCCCGACATCCTGATCATCGAGGGCCTCAACGTGCTGCAGCCCGCCCTGCCGGGACAGGACGGGCGCACCAGGGTCGCGGTGGCGGACTTCTTCGACTTCTCCATCTACGTCGACGCCCGCCCGGACGACATCGAGAAGTGGTACCTGAAGCGGTTCCGCAAGCTGCGCGAGACCGCGTTCCAGAACCCGGAGTCCTACTTCCGCCGCTACGCGGAGGTCCCCGAGAACGAGGCGCTCGACTACGCCCGCCACCTCTGGCGGACCATCAACCGCCCCAACCTCGTCGAGAACGTCGCCCCGACCCGCGGCCGCGCCGACCTGATCCTGCGCAAGGGCCCGGACCACAAGGTCCAGCGGATCCGCATCCGCAAGCTCTGAGCTTCAGCGTGCCTCAGCCCTGGCCGGGGGGCTGCCGTGGCGGTCCGTACTGCGGCAGTTGCCCGTACGGCTGCGGCTGGCTGTAAGCCTGCGGCGGCTGCCCGTACGGCACGACAGGCTGCTGCGGCACGCCCGGGACCGGCGCGGCGTCCTTTGCCGCCCTGCCGCGGACCCACTTCACGATCCTCATGATCTGACCGGCGAGCAACAGGCCCGGAACGAAGATCGCCCAGGTGGAGACGTAGTACGAGCCGCTGGTGGAGACGAACCCGACATAGACGCCGTAGCCGCCGAAGGCAAGACCGCAGCCGACCATGAAGATCCGGAAGAAGATGCTGTCCTCACCGGGGGCGAACACAAGGACGAACGCCGTGATGCCGGTGATCAGCAGCAGGATCGCATAGAAGGCCCAGAACGGGTGCGTGGTGATGTGGAGCAGCATGGAGTTCCCCCGGAGCAGGATCAGCTGGTCTCAGGGTCTCAGCCCTGCGGGAACTGGCCGTAGGGGCCCTCCGGCGGCTGGCCGTAAGGCTGCGGCTGGGGCTGGGGCTGGCCGTACGGCTGCTGCTGCGGCTGGCCGTAAGGCTGCTGACCATAAGGCTGCTGGGGCTGACCGTACTGCGGCTGCGCGTACGGTTGCTGTCCGTACGCCTGCTGCGGCTGGCCATAAGGCTGCTGTCCGTATCCCTGCGGCTGCCCGTACGGCATCCCCGGCTGCTGCGGGATGCCCGGCATCGGCCCGGCAGCGTTGGCCGCCTTCCCACGGCGTGCCCTCCCGAGCATGCCGGCGATCAGCAGGAACGGCAGGACGATCCCCCTGCCCGAGAGGATGTACTCACCGCCGGTGAAGAAGAACCCCATGTAGATGCCGTAGCCGCCGAAAAGGAGACCGGCGATCACGCCGAAGATCCGCCAACCGACGCTCCGCCCGCCGATATTGAGCACACTGAGCGCCACCGAGCCGAAGCCGCTGATCATCAGCAGGATCGAGTAGATGGCCAGAAACGGGTGCGCGCTGAATTCGAGCAGCATGAAGTCCCCCCGGAACAGGATCGGATGACGCCCGGCGGACGCTATCCGATCCCGCTCGGACTGTCACGCTGTCAGGTCTGCGCCCCACCCTCGGTGACCGCCTTGTTCTCCTCGGCCGCGAGCCGGACGCAGAGCGCCACCGCCTCCATGGCCTCGGTGAGTTCGGTCAGCGTCGGGTAGCTCGGCGCGATCCGGATCTGGTGGTCGCGCGGGTCGTGCCCGTACGGGAAGGCCGCACCGGCCGGAGTCAGCGCCACGCCGGCCTCCTTCGCCAGGCGCACGACCTCGGCGGCGCAGCCGTCCGGGACCTCGAGGCTGACGAAGTACCCGCCCTCGGGCCGGGTCCAGCGCGCGATGCCGCGACCGCCGAGCTCCCGCTCCAGCACGTGCTCGACCGCGGCGAAACGCGGCGCGAGCAGCGCACGGTGCTCGGCCATGTGCGCGAGCACGCCGTCCGCGTCGCGGAAGAAGCGGACGTGCCGCAGCTGGTTGACCTTGTCGGGGCCGATGGTCTGCTTGGCCATCAGCTTCTTGAGCCACTCGACGTTGGCGGCCGAGGAGCCGAAGAAGGCGACCCCCGAACCCGCCAAGGTGATCTTCGAGGTCGACGCGAAGACGAACGCCCGGTCCGGGTTCCCCGCCTCGGCGCAGGCGTCCAGGATCGACACGAGCTCGGCCCGACGGTCCGTCAGGTCGTGCAGGGCGTAGGCGTTGTCCCAGAAGATCCGGAAGTCGGGCGCGGCGGTCGGCATGGCCGCGAGGCGGCGGACCGTCTCGGCGCTGTAGACCTCGCCGGTCGGGTTGCTGTACGCCGGGACGCACCACATGCCCTTGATCCGCGGATCGGCGGTGACCAGGCGCTCCACCTCGTCCATGTCCGGCCCGTGCCCGGTCAGCGCGACCGGGACCATCCGGATGCCGAACCGCTCGCACACGCCGAAGTGCCGGTCGTATCCGGGCACGGGGCAGAGGAAGACGACCTCGCCCTCGTCCACCCAGCGGCGGGGGGCACCGGGCACGGCGGAGAGGAGCGCGTTGGCGATCACGTCGTGCATGATCTGCAGGCTGGCGTTGCCCAGCGCCAGCAGCTGGCCCTGCGGGATGCCGAGCAGCGGCGAGAAGATCTCGATCAGCTCGGGCAACCCGGTCAGCCCGCCGTAGTTCCGGGTGTCGGTCCCGTCCGCAGCGCGGAAGTCGGCAGCGCCGGGAAGTTCGAGCAGCCCCGCCGAGAGGTCCAACTGCTCGGGCGAGGGCTTACCCCGCGTCAGATCCAGCTTCAGGCCCTTGGCCTGGAGCTGTGCGTATTCCTCACGAAGCGTCACTCGACTCTCCCTCGCTCAGTTGCAGACACCCCAGGGGCGCGGGGCTCTGCACGAGAAACCACTGATGAGCAGACGGCCCTGAACAAGCGGGGCTCCACCCACGTGGGTGGCTCGTCGCGCCCACGCGGCGGAGCCGCACATCAGCAGAGCCCCGCGCCCCTGGACAGTGGAACGTCCCTTATCCCAAGCGTTCCCGCACGACCGTGGCGAGCCGCTCGCAAACCTCCTGGGCCTGGTCGTGGTTCGCTGCCTCCACCATGACGCGAACCAGCGGCTCCGTCCCGGAGGGACGCAGCAGAACCCGGCCGGTGTCGCCCAGCTCCTTCTCCGCCGCCGCCACCGCGTCCACCAGCTCGGGGTCCAGCGCGGCGCGCGTCTTGTCCACGCCCTTGACGTTGATCATGACCTGCGGCAGCCGCGTCATCACCGCGGCCAGCTCCTGCAGCGGCTGCTTGGTCGCCGCGACCCTCGCGGCCAGCATCAGGCCGGTCAGCGTGCCGTCACCAGTGGTCGCGTGCTCCAGCATGATCACGTGGCCGGACTGCTCGCCGCCCAGCGTGTAGCCGTGCTCCTTCATGGACTCCAGCACGTAGCGGTCGCCGACCGCCGTCTGGACCAGGTCGATGCCCTCGCGCTCCATGGCCAGCTTGAAGCCCAGGTTGGACATGACCGTCGCGACCACGGTGTCCTTGGCCAGCGCGCCGGACTCCCGCAGGCCGAGGGCCAGGACGGCCAGGATCTGGTCGCCGTCGACCTCGGTGCCGGTGTGATCGACGGCCAGGCAGCGGTCCGCGTCGCCGTCGTGGGCGATGCCCAGGTCCGCGCCGTGCTCGATGACCGCCGCACACAGCAGGTCGAGATGGGTCGAGCCGACGCCGTCGTTGATGTTGAGGCCGTCCGGCTCGGCGCCGATGATGTGGACGAGCTCCGCGCCCGCCCGGCGGAACGCCTCGGGCGACGCGACCGCCGCCGCGCCGTGCGCGGTGTCGAGGACGATGCGCAGCCCGTCGAGGCGGTTCGGCACCACGCTCAGCAGGTGCTCCACGTACTGGTCGAGCCCGGCCTCGTGGTCGCGGACCCGGCCGACCCCGGCGCCGGTCGGGCGGGACCACTCCTCGCCGCCGAAGCGCTCGAAGTGCGCCTCGATGGCGTCCTCGATCGCGTCGTCGAGCTTGTGGCCACCCTTGGCGAGGAACTTGATGCCGTTGTCCGGCATCGGGTTGTGGCTGGCCGACAGCATGACGCCGAAGTCGACGCCCAACGCCTCCGTCAGGTACGCCACGGCAGGGGTCGGCAGGACACCGAGACGGAGCACGTCGACACCGGAGCTGGCGAGGCCGGCCACCACGGCCGCCTCCAGGAACTCACCCGAGGCCCGCGGGTCGCGGCCGACCACGGCCACCGGGCGGTGGCCCTCGAACGCGCCCAGATCACCGAGCACGTGCGCGGCGGCGACGGAGAGGCCCATCGCCATCTCGGCGGTCAGATCGACGTTCGCAAGCCCGCGTACGCCGTCAGTGCCAAAGAGTCGTCCCACTGCCAAAACCTTCCGGGTGTGCCGGGTATGAACGAACCACGCCCTGGGAACACAGGGTGCTCCCAGGGCGTGGTGAAAACCAGCTCCCCCATGCGATGAACGGCGGAGCGGGATGCGACTTAGCGCTTGCTGTACTGCGGCGCCTTACGGGCCTTCTTGAGACCGGCCTTCTTGCGCTCGACGGCGCGCGGGTCACGGGTCAGGAAGCCGGCCTTCTTCAGGGCCGGGCGGTTGGTGTCCTCGTCGGCCTCGTTCAGGGCGCGAGCGACACCGAGGCGCAGGGCGTAGGCCTGGCCGGAGATGCCGCCACCGTTGATACGGGCGACGACGTCGTAGCGACCGTCCAGCTCAAGGATCTTGAACGGGTCGTTCACGGTCTGCTGGTGCACCTTGTTGGGGAAGTACTCCTCCAGGGTGCGACCGTTGATCTTCCACTGGCCGGTGCCGGGGACGATGCGCACGCGGGCGATCGCCTCCTTGCGGCGACCCAGGCCGGCGCCCGGAATGGCCTCGGCGAAGGCGGAGGGAAGGGACTCGCTGGTGTACTCGGTCTCCTCGACCTCGAAGGTCTCCTCGACCTCGAGGGGGAGCTCAGCAGTGGTCTCGGCCACGGTTTCCTCTGTTCTTCTCGTCAGATTGTCTGGTGGCCGGTCTTACTGAGCGACCTGGGTGATCTCGAACGGCACCGGCTGCTGGGCAGCGTGGGGGTGCTGGTCGCCCGAGTACACCTTCAGCTTCGAGAGCATCTGACGACCCAGGGAGTTCTTCGGGAGCATGCCCTTGATGGCCTTCTCGACGGCCTTCTCCGGGCTCTTCGCCAGAAGGTCGTCGTAGCGGACGGCCCGCAGACCACCCGGGTAACCGGAGTGGCGGTAGGCCATCTTCTGAGTCTTCTTGTTGCCGGACAGGTGCACCTTGTCCGCGTTGATGATGATGACGAAGTCACCCATGTCAACGTGCGGCGCGTACACCGGCTTGTGCTTACCACGGAGGATGGTGGCGGCCTGGGAGGCCAGACGACCCAGGACAACGTCCTGGGCGTCGATGACGAGCCACTGACGCTGGACGTCGCCGGGCTTGGGGCTGTACGTACGCACGGTCGTAGCCTTCGCTTTTCAGTGAGTGTGTGCCTGACAGGGCCACCGGGACGATCGGAGCAGCCTCAGCACTGGGACCCGGACGCAATCGGGTGTGCAGCGCCGCCACTCATCGACCTGGCGGACCGGCGTACCGACGTCTCACGTGAGATAGAGCGAGCCAATACGCACAACGAACTCGCAGAATACCGGCCCGGTGGCAGGCGGGTCAAAACGCCCGGCAACCACCGCGCTGGTTTTCCACAAGCTGTGCACTAGTCTACGTGGACCCGGGACGTTCGCCGACCAGTCGGAGCTCGTCAGCGGCCCTCATCGCCCGTCACCGCTCCCGGGTGACCCGGCGCTCGTCCCAGACCGGCTCCGGCGACTCGTACACCCGGCCGTCCGCGCCGAAGACCAGGAACCGGTCGAAGGACCGGGCGAACCAGCGGTCGTGCGTGACCGCCAGGACCGTGCCCTCGAAGGCCTCCAGCCCCTCCTGCAGCGCCTCGGCGCTCTCCAGGTCCAGGTTGTCGGTGGGCTCGTCCAGCAGCAGCGCCGTCGCACCGCCCAGCTCCAGCCGCAGGATCATCAGCCGGGCCTGCTGGCCGCCGGAGAGGTTCTCGAAACGCTGCGCCTCCTGGTGATGCAGCTCATACCGGCGCAGCGCGCTCATCGCCGCCGCGCGGTCCAGTGCGTGCTCGGTCTGCAGAATCTCGCGCGCGGTCCGGCCCAGCAGCTCCGGATGCGCGTGCGTCTGCGCGAAGTGGCCCGGCACAACGCGCGCGCCCAGCTTCCACGCCCCGCTGTGGGCGACCGGTCGCCGCTCGTCGCCGGCGACCAGGCGCAGGAAGTGCGACTTGCCCGAGCCGTTGGAGCCCAGCACGGCCACCCGCTCGCCGTAGTAGACCTCCAGGTCGAACGGCTGCATCAGGCCGGTCAGCTCCAGCTTCTGGAAGGTGAACGACCGGACGCCGGTGCGTCCGCCCTTGAGCCGCATGCTGATCGCCTGCTTGCGCGGCGGCTCCGGCGGCGGGCCCGCCTCCTCGAACTTGCGCAGCCGGGTCGTGGCCGCCTGGTAGCGGGAGGCCATGTCGTGCGAGCGGGCCGCGTACTCACGCATGTCCAGCACGAGCTTCTTCAGCTGGGCGTGCTTCTCGTCCCAGCGCCGGCGCAGCTCCTCGAACCGGGCGAAGCGCTCCTCCCGGGCCTCGTGGTAGGTCGCGAAACCGGCTCCGTGCACCCAGACCTCGCTGCCGTCCACGCCGGGCTCGACGCTGACGATCTTCTCGGCGCTGTTGGCCAGCAGCTCGCGGTCGTGCGAGACGAAGAGCACGGTCTTCCGGGTCTGCCGGATCTGCTCCTCCAGCCAGCGCTTGCCGGGGACGTCCAGGTAGTTGTCGGGCTCGTCCAGCACCAGCACCTCGTCGGGGCCGCGCAGCAGCGCCTCCAGCACCAGGCGCTTCTGCTCGCCGCCGGAGAGCGTGTTCAGGCCGCGCCACTGGGCGCGCTCGTAGGACGTGCCGAGCGCGGCGACGGTGCAGACGTCCCAGACGGTCTCCCACTCGTAGCCGCCCGCGTCCGCCCAGTCGGAGAGCGCCTGGGCGTAGTCGAGCTGGGTCCGCTCGTCCTCCTGGGCGATCATCGCCAGCTCGGCCGCGTCCACGGTCTGCGCCGCGGCCTTGACCTTGGGCGGCGCGACGGCGACCAGCAGGTCGCGCACCGAGGCGTCCTCGGCCAGCGGCGACTCGCGCCCGGTCGTGCCGACGAACTGACGCATCACCCCGAGCCCACCACTGACCGTCACCGTGCCGCCGTGCGGGGTGAGATCACCCGCGATCAGCCGCAGCAGCGTGGTCTTGCCCGCGCCGTTGGCTCCGACCAGGGCGACCGCTGCGCCCTCCCCGACCCGGAAAGACGCGTCGGCGAACAACACCCGCCCGTCGGGTAGGTAGTACTCCAGGTGCGAGATCTCGACGTGTCCCATGTTCAGCGATTCTCGTCCCTGCCGCGTTCCTGGGAAAACGGGTTTTCCGCACCCCTCTCACCTGGGCTTTGCCGGATCCGGAAGCTGGACCTACTACGCTTTCGGCGCATGACGACAGGCCCCCGTCAGGACCGTCAGCCGCAGGCCGACCCGCAGCAGTCCCTCCCCCGCCGCGGCGACCGGCAGCACGGCCGGATCCCGACCCAGTACGCGCCAGGCCGTCTGCGCGCGCGGGCACTCACCGCCTTCAAGGTGCGGCCCGGCGCTCCGGAGCCGCCCACGCCCGAGCCGCAGCAGGGCACCGCTCCCGTCCGCGGCGGCGCCAGGACCACCACGGCCTTTGCGATACGCCCCGGCCTGCCCAGCGACCCGCCGCCCGAGGGCACGCCGGCCCCTGACTGGGAGCAGCCCGCCGAGACCGCCCCCGAGCCCTCGCACCGGTCCAACCAGCACACCCGGCCCACCGGGCCCACCCGTCTGCGCCGCCGCATCGCCCTCGGCGCTGCCGCCGTCCTCGTCCTCGGCGGCGGGGCGGCCGCCCTCGCCCTGACGGGCGGTCACTCCACCGGCCACCCCACGGCAGTCGCGAGCCCCTCCGTGGCCGTGCCCACGACCCAGCCCTCGTTCGCCCCCACGACGATGCCCCCCGCGCAGCCGACGCCCAGCCCGACGCTGCTCGACCCGATCACCCTGCTCTCCAGTGCCACGACGGACACGGCCCCGCTCAGCGTGGCGGCGCTCTTCCCCGGCAAGAAGGTCACCGTCAACGGCCATCCCTACACCCAGGCACTGACAGCGACCTCCGCGTGCACGGACGCCGCCACCGCGCCGCTGGCCGCGGTGCTGGCCAAGAACGGCTGCCAGGCCGTCTTCCGTGCCACCTACGGCAGCGGCGCGGCCGACGTCACCGTCGGTATCGCCGTCTTCCCCTCGGCGGCCCAGGCCGACGCGGTGAAGGCCCAGGCCGCATCGGGCAACCTGCAGTCGCTCTTCGGCGGCCCGGTGAAACCGTTCTGCCGCGGCGTGGTCTGCAGACTCTCGACCGACGCGATCGGCCGCTACACCTACTTCACCGTCGCGGGCTACACCAACGGCAAGCCGGTCCCCGCCAACGACACCGTCGCACTGGCATCAGGCAACGACATCGCCGCGATGGCCTTCCAGAACCTCGCCGCCCGCGGCCGTGCGGAAGCGGCTGCAGCCGCCCAGTCCGCGCACTGATGGGCCGTCAGGTCGGCTGCCGCCGCGGTTACTTCGCTCCGAGCACCCGGAGCCGACGGGCCGCGCGGTTGCGTTCCGCCAGCAGCTCGTCGGCCGGGTAGCCGACCTCCTCCAGCGTCAGCCCGTAGGGCCGGACCACGTTGACGGCCGAGTTCCGCTCGCCGCCGGCGAGCACCTCCGCCGGGAAGTCCACCGGCCGCTGCCCACCGCCGACCAGCAGCATCGAGCCGACCAGCGCGCGCACCATGTTGTGGCAGAACGCGTCCGCCCGGACCGTCCCGACGACCAGCCCCGGCACTCCGGGCCCGAGCAGCGCGTCGCCCTCGGTGCGCTCCCAGGAGAACTCCAGCAGCTCCCGGATGGTGGTCGCGCCCTCGCGCTTCTTGCAGTACGCGGCGAAGTCGTGCTCTCCCACGAGGCGTCGTGCCGCCTCGTTCATCAGCGGCACGTCCAGCGGACGGTCGTGCCAGAGCACGTGCCCGCGCCGCAGCGGGTCGACGCCGCCCTGGACGTCACAGATGCGGTAGGCGTAGCGCCGCCAGATCGCGCTGAAGCGCGCGTCGAAGCCCGCGGGAGCCTCGGACAGCCGCCACACCCGGATGTCCCCCGAAAGCCGCCCGGCGAGCCGTCGCAGCAGCTTCTCGCCCTCCGCCTGCCAGATGCCCTCCGGCAGATCCACGTGCGCGACCTGCCCCCGCGCGTGCACCCCGGCGTCGGTCCGCCCGGCGACGGTCAGCGGGAACAACACGTCGTGCTGCCGCGTGACGACCGCGATCGCCTCCTCCAGCTCCTGCTGGACCGTCCGCCGCCCGCTCTTCTGCCGCGCCCACCCGGAGAACTCCGCGCCGTCGTAGGCGAGGTCCAACCGGATCCGGACCAAGCCGTCGGCAGGGCCGTCCTTACGGGGCTCTTCTTCGCAGGCCACAGGGGAAACTCTCTACGCAAGGGGTGGAGGTCAAACGCCAGGGGCGCGGGGCTCTGCCGATATGCGGCCCCGCCGCGCAGGCGCGACAAGCCACCATGACAGGTGACTCGCCGAACGAGCAGAGCCATCCGCACAGGATGGTTGCTCGCGCCCACGCGGCGGAGCCGCAAAATCAGCAGGGCCTCGCGCCCCTGGATAGTGCAACGAGTCCTCTGGGGACTACTCCGCAGCCGCGACCTTGGTCGCCGCCTCGGCCTCGCCGACGGCCTCCTGGGCCACCGTCAGAGGCTCGACCAGCTCGATGACGGCCATGGGCGCGTTGTCGCCACGGCGCGTACCGATCTTGGTGATACGGGTGTAGCCACCGGGGCGGTTCACGTAACGCGGACCGATCTCGGTGAACAGGGTGTGCAGCACCGCGACGTCGGTGATGACCTTGCGCGCCTCACGGCGGTTGTGCAGGTCACCCTTCTTGGCCTTGGTGATCAGCTTCTCCGCGAACGGGCGCAGGCGGCGGGCCTTGGCCTCGGTCGTGGTGATGCGGCCGTACTGGAACAGCTCGCGAGCCAGACCGGCGAGCAGCAGACGCTCGTGGGACGGGCCGCCGCCGAGGCGGGCACCCTTGGCGGGACGAGGCATGGTGTCTCCTTCAATATCCGGCGTCGGCCGTACTAGGAACCGGACCGGGCGTACGGGCAGTGGCGCCCGCACGACTTAGACATACAGGTGACAAGAATACGGGACCGCCGAAGCGGTCCCGTACCCAAGCGGAGTCGGATCAGACTCAGTACTGCTCGGTCTCCGCGAAGCCCGGGTCGTCGTCGTCGGCGCCGAAGGCGTCCGCAGCGGCGGTCGGGTCGAATCCGGGCGGGCTGTCCTTGAGGGCCAGGCCCATGCCGGCCAGCTTCGCCTTGACCTCGTCGATCGACTTCGCACCGAAGTTGCGGATGTCGAGCAGGTCGGCCTCGGAGCGGGCGACGAGCTCACCCACGGTGTGGATGCCCTCGCGCTTGAGGCAGTTGTAGGAGCGGACCGTGAGCTCCAGCTCCTCGATCGGCAGCGCCAGGTCCGCGGCCAGGGCGGCGTCCGTCGGGGACGGGCCCATGTCGATGCCCTCGGCATCGATGTTCAGCTCGCGGGCGAGACCGAACAGCTCGACCAGGGTCTTACCGGCCGACGCCATCGCGTCACGCGGACGCATGGCCGGCTTGGTCTCGACGTCGACGATCAGCTTGTCGAAGTCGGTGCGCTGCTCGACACGCGTGGCCTCGACCTTGTAGGTGACCTTCAGCACGGGGCTGTAGATCGAGTCGACCGGGATACGGCCGATCTCCTGGCCGGACTGCTTGTTCTGCACGGCGGAGACGTAGCCGCGACCGCGCTCGACGGTCAGCTCCATCTCCAGCTTGCCCTTGCCGTTCAGCGTGGCCAGGACCAGCTCGGGGTTGTGGACCTCGACACCGGCCGGGGGCGCGATGTCAGCGGCGGTGACCAGACCCGGGCCCTGCTTGCGCAGGTACATCACGACCGGCTCGTCGTGCTCCGAGGAGACGACCAGCTGCTTGATGTTGAGGATCAGGTCGGTGACGTCCTCCTTGACGCCCGGCACGGTGGTGAACTCGTGCAGCACGCCGTCGATCCGGATGCTGGTGACAGCAGCGCCGGGGATCGAGGAGAGGAGGGTACGACGCAGGGAGTTGCCGAGGGTGTAGCCGAAGCCCGGCTCCAGCGGCTCGATGACGAACCGGGAGCGGTACTCGTCGACAACCTCTTCGGTCAGCGACGGACGCTGAGCGATCAACATGAGGGAAATCCTCCAGATAGATCTTCGGCACCCACTATTTGATGCCGACGAAAGCAAGGATACGGCCTCCGGCTGAACCGGAGGCCGTATCCCTTGGAGCTACACGCTGCGAAGCGCGTGCGTCAGACGCGACGACGCTTCGGCGGGCGGCAGCCGTTGTGCGGGGTGGGGGTGACGTCCTGGATGGAGCCGACCTCCAGGCCGGTGGCCTGGATGGAGCGGATCGCGGTCTCACGACCGGAGCCCGGGCCCTTGACGAAGACGTCGACCTTGCGCATGCCGTGCTCCTGCGCGCGGCGAGCAGCGGCCTCGGCGGCCATCTGCGCGGCGAACGGGGTCGACTTGCGGGAGCCCTTGAAGCCGACGTGGCCCGAGGACGCCCAGGCGATCACGTTGCCGGACGGGTCGGTGATCGAAACGATCGTGTTGTTGAACGTGCTCTTGATGTGGGCGTGCCCGTGAGCGACGTTCTTCTTCTCCTTGCGGCGGATCTTCTTCGCGCCGGCAGCCTGACGGCCCTTGGGAGGCATGAGCTGAAATCTCCTGATGAGGTGGTCGGTCCGCTAGCCCAGCGGGCCGGATTGAAGTCCGGTTGAGGGGGCGGACTACTTCTTGCCCGGCTTCTTCTTGCCGGCAATCGCGCGACGCGGGCCCTTGCGGGTACGCGCGTTGGTGTGGGTGCGCTGACCGCGGACCGGCAGGCCACGGCGGTGGCGCAGGCCCTCGTAGCAGCCGATCTCGACCTTGCGGCGGATGTCGGCGGCGACGGCACGGCGGAGGTCACCCTCGACCTCGAAGTTCGCGTCCACGAACTTCTGCAGGGCGACGAGGTCGTCCTCGGTGATGTCGCGGACGCGGATGTCCGGGTTCACACCGGTCTCGACCAGCGCCTGCTTGGCGAGGGTGCGGCCGATGCCGTAGACGTAGGTGAGGGCGATCTCGATCCGCTTCTCGCGCGGGAGATCAACGCCACTGAGGCGTGCCATGAATCTGGCTCCTGTTGTTTCCTCGGAGGTCTGACGTGACGCCTACCCGTTCAGCTCCCGCTGATCGAGCCCCGGCCTCCGACCGGGGGTGGCAGTCTCCCGTCCCTGCAGAGTGAATCCCTGCAAGGACAACGAGAGATCGGGCATCCCGTTTCATGTTGTTTTTCGCGTCGCGCGAAGAGTTACGACCCGTACAGGGGGTGAGATCAGCCCTGGCGCTGCTTGTGGCGCAGGTTCTCGCAGATCACCATGACCCGACCGTGACGGCGGATCACCTTGCACTTGTCGCAGATCTTCTTGACGCTCGGCTTGACCTTCATCTGACTCAGGTTCTCCGGGTCTGGATCTGCTGGTTACTTGTACCGGTAGACGATGCGACCACGGGTCAGGTCGTACGGGCTGAGCTCGACGACGACCCGGTCGTCCGGGAGGATGCGGATGTAGTGCATGCGCATCTTGCCGCTGATGTGCGCGAGAACCTTGTGACCGTTCTGCAGTTCGACCTTGAACATCGCGTTCGGCAGAGACTCGATCACGGTGCCCTCGATTTCGATGGCGCCTTGCTTCTTGGCCATAATCCTGCGGAATTCGCCTTCCGGAATCGACTACCGTAGTCGGCACTCACGCAGGGACCGGATCGATCCATCCTCGCCTTACCGGGCGGGGACGTGCGGAAGCAAGCTACGAGTGAGCCGACACAGCAGTCTACGACAGTGTCCAAGCGAACGCGAAATCACCCCGTCGCAGCCCGGCCCGACGGGCTCAGCCCAGCGGGTCCGGGGCCACGGTCACACCGAGCTCGGCGAGCTTCGCCTTGCCGCCGTCGACGGCGGTGAGGACGAGCGGGCCCTCCTCGGTCAGGGCGATGGAGTGCTCCCAGTGGGAGGACCAGGTGCCGTCGTTGCTGACGACCGTCCACTCGTCCTCGAGGACGTGGGTCTTGGGGGTGCCGAGGGTGATCATCGGCTCGATGGCGATGCAGAAGCCCGGGACCAGCTTCATACCGCGCCCACGGCGGCGGTCGACGTAGTTGAGCAGGTGCGGGTCCATGTGCATGGCGGAGCCGATGCCGTGGCCGCCGTAGTCCTCGACGATGCCGTACTTTCCGCGCGGGGGCAGCGGCTGACGGCGGATGAAGCCCTCGATGCTGCGGCTGATGTCGGAGAGCCGGTTGCCCTTCTTCACCTGTGCGATGCCCGCCCACATCGAACCCTCGGTGGTCTCGCTCAGCGCGTGCAGCTCCGGGGCGTGGCCGCCGCCAACGAAGACGGTGACGGCTGCATCGCCGTGCCAGCCGTCGACGATCGCGCCGCAGTCGATGGAGATGATGTCGCCGTCGTTCAGCACGCGGTCGCCGGGGATGCCGTGCACGACCTCCTCGTTGACGGAGGCGCAGATCACACCGGTGAAGCCGTGGTAGCCGAGGAAGTTGGACGTCGCGCCATGGCCCTCGATGACCTTCTTGGCGACGGCGTCGAGCTCGCCGGTGGTGACACCGGGCACCGCGGCCTCGCTCGCGGCCTTGAGCGCCTCGGCCACGATCAGCCCGGCCTCCCGCATCTTCGCGATCTGCTCGGGCGTCTTGATCTCAACCATGCGCTCTTCTCGCTCTCCTCAACTCGTCCAACCAGACACGTGCAACCAGTGGCGACGCAGCGGCGCCTGGAAAACGCACTGCGGCCGTGACATCCATCCAGGGTGTCACGGCCGCAGCCAAGAAATGAAACTCAGTCGTTCGCGTTCTCCCGCAGCGCGGCGATCGCGCGCTCGGTGACCTCGTCGACCTTGCCGAGCGCCGAGATCGTGGTGACCAGGTGCTGCTTGCGGTAGTACTCGATGATCGGCTCGGTCTCCGTGTGGTAGACCTCGAGCCGGGTGCGCACGGTCTCCTCGCTGTCGTCCGAGCGCTGGTACAGCTCGCCGCCGCAGACGTCACAGACGCCCTCGACCGCGGGCGCGTTGTAGAGCACGTGGAAGATGTGCGCGCTGTCGTTGCGGCACAGGCGGCGGCCGGCGATGCGCCGGACCACCTCGTCCTCGGGGACCTCCAGGTCCAGCACGCCGTCGAGGGCGATGCCGAGCTCCTTGAGGATCCCGTCCAGCGCGACGGCCTGCGCGGTGTTGCGCGGGAAGCCGTCCAGCAGGAAACCGTTCTCGGCGTCCGGCTGGTGCAGCCGGTCCTTCACCATCGCGATGGTGACCTCGTCGGGTACCAGCGTGCCCTCGTCCATGATGCTCTTCGCCAGCCGGCCGAGCTCAGTGCCCTGCGAGATGTTGGCGCGGAACAGGTCACCGGTGGACACATGGGGGATGGACAGGGTCTTGGCCAGCAGCGCGGCCTGAGTACCCTTCCCGGCCCCCGGGGGTCCGACGAGGACGATACGCATCAGCGGAGGAACCCTTCGTAGTTGCGCTGCTGGAGCTGGCTCTCGATCTGCTTCACAGTTTCAAGGCCCACACCCACAACGATGAGGATGCTCGTACCGCCGAACGGGAAGTTCGAAGACGCCTGGAACAGCCCGAGTGCGATCAGGGGCACCAGGGCGATCAGGCCCAGATAGAGCGAGCCCGGCCAGGTGATCCTGGTCAGCACATAGTTCAGGTATTCCGCCGTCGGGCGGCCGGCCCGGATGCCCGGGATGAACCCACCATACTTCTTCATGTTGTCGGCGACTTCTTCGGGGTTGAACGTGATGGCCACGTAGAAGAAGGCGAAAAAGACAATCAGGACGAAGTAGACCAGCATGTAGAGCCAGTGGTCGCTCTTGGTGAGGTTGTTCTCGATCCACGCCCCCCAGCCTGAGCTGGTCTTGTTGCTGAGCTGGACCACGAGCGCGGGGATGTAGAGCAGCGAGCTGGCGAAGATGATCGGAATCACACCCGCCTGGTTCACCTTGAGCGGGATGTACGTCGAGGTGCCGCCGTAGGCGCGGCGACCGATCATGCGCTTCGCGTACTGCACCGGGACGCGGCGCTGGGCCTGCTCGACGAAGACGACCAGGCCGACCATGGCCAGACCCATGATGATCACGCCGAAGAAGGTCAGCCAGCCGTGGCTCGCCTTGATGCTCCACAGCTGCGACGGGAACTGCGCGGCGACCGAGGTGAAGATCAGGATCGACATGCCGTTGCCGATGCCGCGGTCGGTCACCAGCTCGCCCAGCCACATGATGACCGCGGTGCCCGCGGTCATGGTGATGACCATGGTCGCGATGGTGAAGACCGACTGGTTCGGGACGACCTGGCTGCCGGAGCAGGCCCCGCCGAACAGCGCACCGTTCTGCGCGGTGGCGCTGATCGCGGTGGCCTGGAGGATGGCCAGCGCGATGGTCAGGTACCGGGTGTACTGGGTGATCTTCGTCTGACCGGCCTGGCCCTCCTTCTTCAGGGCGTCCAGGCGCGGGATCACCACCGTCAGCAGCTGGAGGATGATGCTCGACGTGATGTAGGGCATGATCCCGAGCGCGAAGATGGTGATCTGCAGCAGCGCACCGCCGCTGAAGAGGTTCACCAGGCCCAGCAGCTGGTTGCCGCCCGACTTGTTCAGGCTGGTCAGACAGGACTGCACACCCGCGTAGTTGACGCCCGGCACGGGGATGTGCGCACCCGCGCGGAAGACGACCATGATGCCCAGCGTGAACAACAGCTTCTTGCGCAGGTCGGGCGTCTTGAACGCCCGGGCGAACGCGGTGAGCACGGGGCCTCCTGCTGCTCCCGGCCGTGGGGGCCCGGAGGGACGGTGGATCGGGGGGCGTACCGTCTGAGACGGGTGGGCCAACCTACATATGGACTCCACGGACTCTAACAGCCAGTGGCCGCACGAATGAAGCACAGAACCCAAGGGAGACAAGCCGATCTTGGGGCTTCCCCCGATGGTTACCGGCAAAGGGTGCCTTCTGTCCGTCTTCTGTCCGATTCGCGCACGTCAAGCTCCGAGGTCAAGGCGACGCCACAACGCACACCTTCGAAGTAATTGAGCGATGAATTGCGCATGAAAGCCCGTTTACCGAGCCGCTACGCCGCTTGGCGGCTGGTAGACAGGACCCCGTTCGAGGGAAAACCACAAACCGATGAAGGCACCCGAGGCACCCGTGCTGCTCCGCAGACCCCCCGCATGGGCCCCGCCCGCGCTCCTGGCGCTCGTCCTCGGCCTGATCGAGGTGGGACGTCCGGACCTCTGGCGCGACGAACTGGCCAGCTGGACCGCCGCCACCCGCAGCCTGGGACAGCTGTGGGGCTTGCTCGGCCATGTGGACGCCGTCTCCGGTGCCTACTACGTCCTCCTGCACTTCTGGATCAACAGCTTCGGCACCTCGGCCGCGGCCCTGCGGATGCCCAGCGTGCTGGCAACCGCGGTCTCCGCCGGGCTCACCGCCGTCATCGGCAAGCGCCTCTTCAGCGCCCGGGTCGGGCTCTGGGCCGGCCTGCTCTACGCGCTGACGCCTCTGGTCATCCGCTATGCGCAGGAGGCCCGGGTCTACGCGATGGTCGACACCGTCGTCCTGCTGGCCACCCTGCAACTGCTGACCATCCTCGACTGCCGGGAGAACCCGGGCCGGCGCCGGATGGCACTCCGCTGGCTGGGCTACGCGGCCCTGATGGCCCTGGCGGGACTTCTCCACCTGGTCGCCCTCAGCGTGCTGACGGGCCACCTCTGGCTGGTGTACACCCGCCGCAGGCGCGCCTGGCGCGGCTTCGTCCCGGCCGCCGTGCTGGCCTTCGCCGTCCTCACCCCGCTGCTGCTGGCGGGCCACGACCAGGCCGGCCGCCAGCTCAACTGGACCACCCGCCCGAACATCTTCGCCCTGCCCGGACTGCTCGGTTCGATCACGGCCTCCTGGCCGGTGACGGTGGTGCTGCTGGCCCTGACCGTCGTCGCCTGCCTGCGCCGCCCCGGCCGACTGCTGCTCCCCCTGCCGATCCTGCCGGTGCTGACGGTGTGGCTCGTCTCCCAGGGCTCCACGTCCTACTGGGTCGAGCGCTACCTGCTCTTCGTCGTCCCGTTCTGGGCGATCATCGCCGCGGCAGGCGCGGAACGGCTTCCCTTCTCCCGCTGGACCGCACCCGCGGCGGTCCTGCTGGTCGCCCTGATCGCCCTCCCCTACCAGGTCCAACTGCGCCAGCCCGCCGCTCACACCACGACCGACTGGAAGGGCGCGGCCTCGATCATCGCCACGGGCTACCGCGAGGGGGACGCGTTCGTCCCGGAGCGCGGCCCGTACGCGAAGTACATGCTCGATCTGGGGATCGAGTACTACCTGCCCTCCGCCGACAGACCCCGCGACCTCTTCGCAGCGAAGACCCCGGCCCAGGCGGACGACCTGATGGCGGTCGAATGCACGGTGCCCGCGACCTGCCTGCACAACGCTCCGCGCCGCATCTGGGTCGTCTCCTACGGCTACTGGCACAGCCCGATGAGCGGCCTGACTCCTGCGGAGCGCGCGGCGCTCGCCGCCCGGTACAACGTCACCTCGGTCCACCACGTCCAGGGCCTGACCATAGGGCTGCTAACCCTCAAGCGATAGGCGCAACTCCTTCGGGGGCGCTGCCGCAGGCAGTTGCACCACCAGGGGCGCGGGGAACTGCAACGTCCCTCTGTGGAAAAGGCGAAAGGCCCGGCTCCCCCGAAGGGGAACCGGGCCTCAGCGCTCAGGGCGTCAGCGACGAGCTCAGATGAGCTCGGTCACCGAGCCGCCCGCAGCGGCAATCTTCTCCTTGGCGGAGCCGGAGACGGCGTCAACCGAAACCTGCAGCGCCACGGCGATCTCGCCGGTGCCGAGCACCTTGACGAGCGAGTTCTTGCGAACCGCACCCTTCGCGACCAGGTCCTCGACCGTGACCTCGCCACCCTGCGGGTAGAGCGCGGCCAGCTTGTCGAGGTTGACGACCTGGAACTCGACGCGGAACGGGTTCTTGAAACCCTTCAGCTTCGGCAGGCGCATGTGAAGGGGCATCTGGCCACCCTCGAAGCGCTGCGGAACCTGGTAACGGGCCTTGGTGCCCTTGGTACCACGACCAGCGGTCTTACCCTTGGATGCCTCACCACGACCGACACGGGTCTTGGCGGTCTTGGCACCCGGGGCGGGACGCAGGTTGTGGATCTTCAGCGGGTTCTGCTCCGCCATCTCAGTCCACCTCCTCGACCGTGACGAGGTGACGGACAGTCTGGGCCATCCCGCGGATCTCGGGACGGTCCTCCTTCACGACCACGTCGTGCATGCGCTTGAGACCAAGCGAACGCAGGGTGTCACGGTGGTTCTGCTTGCTACCGATGTAGGACTTGACCTGGGTGATCTTCAGGCGAGCCATTACGCAGCCCCCTGCCCAGCAGCCCGGGCGCGCAGCAGCGCGGCCGGAGCAACGTCCTCCAGCGGCAGACCACGACGGGCAGCGATCTCCTCGGGGCGCGAAAGGCCCTTCAGCGCGGCCACGGTCGCGTGGACGATGTTGATCGCGTTGTCGGAGCCCAGGGACTTCGACAGGATGTCGTGCACGCCGGCGCACTCGAGCACGGCACGCACCGGACCACCGGCGATAACGCCGGTACCCGGGGAAGCCGGCTTGAGCAGGACGACGCCCGCGGCCTTCTCGCCCTGGATGGGGTGGGGAATGGTGCCCTGGATACGGGGGACCTTGAAGAAGTGCTTCTTGGCCTCCTCAACACCCTTGGCGATGGCGGCCGGCACCTCCTTCGCCTTGCCGTAACCGACACCCACGGTGCCGTCACCGTCGCCCACCACGACCAGCGCGGTGAAGCTGAAGCGACGGCCACCCTTGACAACCTTGGCGACTCGGTTGATCGCTACGACGCGCTCGACGTAGGCGGTCTTCTCGACGGCGGCTCCGCCGTCACGACCGTCACGCTTACGGTCACGCCGCTCGCCACCGCCGGTGCCGCCGCCGGCGCCGCTACCGCGGCGCTGGGGTCCAGCCATTGGATTTACCTCTCTCGTTTCGTCCGTCAGCCTGTGGCGGGCGGGTCAGAAGTCCAGACCGGCCTCGCGGGCGGCGTCCGCCAGGGCCGCAATGCGGCCGGCGTACTGGTTGCCCGCGCGGTCAAAGACGACCTGCTCGATACCGGCAGCCTTGGCGCGCTCGGCGACCAGGGCTCCGACCTTCTTGGCCTGCTCGGTCTTGTCCGCCTCGTTGCCCTTGATGGACACGTCGAGGGTGGACGCCGAAGCCAGGGTGTGGCCCGCGAGGTCGTCGATCACCTGCGCCACGATGTGGCGGTTGGACCGGGAGACCACCAGGCGCGGACGAACCGGAGTACCGGAGACGCGCTTGCGGACGCGGATGGCGCGGCGCTTACGGGCGGCGGCCTTGTAGCCGTTGCCCTTGCCGATCTTCACACCGACAGTCATGGGTTACTTACCACTCTTTCCGACCTTGCGGCGGATGACCTCGCCCGCGTACTTGACGCCCTTGGCCTTGTACGGGTCGGGCTTGCGCAGCTTGCGGATCTTCGCGGCGACCTCGCCGACCTTCTGCTTGTCGATGCCGTCCACGTGGAACTTGGTCGGCGACTCGACCACGAAGGAGATGCCCTCCGGGGCCGGGACCAGGATCGGGTGGCTGTAGCCGAGCTGGAACTCCATGTCGGAGCCCTTCGCCGCGACACGGTAACCAACACCGCTGATCTCGAGCGACTTGCGGTAGCCCGCGGTCACGCCGGTGATCATGTTCGCCACCAGCGTGCGGGTCAGGCCATGCAGGGCCTTCGACATGCGCTCGTCGTTCGGGCGGGAGACGACGACAGTGCCGTCCTCAGCCTTCGCGATCTCGATCGGCGCGGCGACGGCGTGGGTGAGGGTGCCCTTGGGGCCCTTCACCGAGACCGTGCGGCCATCGATGGTGACGTCCACGCCGGCGGGAACCGGGATGGGCAGCCGTCCAATGCGAGACATTGCTGTACCTCCGTTTCCCTGAGTTACCAGACGTAGGCGAGGACTTCCCCACCCACGCCCTTCTTGGCTGCCTGCTGTCCGGTGAGCAGACCTGCGGACGTGGAGATGATCGCCACGCCCAGGCCGCCGAGCACCTTCGGCATAGCGGTGGACTTGGTGTAGACCCGCAGACCCGGCTTGGAGATGCGCTTGATGCCCGCGATCGAGCGCTCACGGTTCGGGCCGAACTTGAGGTCGATGGCCAGCTTCTTGCCGACCTCGCCCTCCTTCGGCTCCTCGACCTTCCAGCTGGAGATGTAACCCTCCTGCTTGAGGATCTCCGCGATGTGCGTCTTGATCTTCGAATGGGGCATCACGACGGAGTCGTGGTAGGCCGAGTTCGCGTTTCGCAGACGCGTCAGCATGTCTGCGATCGGGTCGGTCATGGTCATGATGGCCTGTGGCCTCTCTCACCGCGGTTTCCGCGCGCCTCGTTTGCAGAAGGGGCACGGGACCTACGGTGTAGTAAGACGAATTCGGGGCAGCACGGGCCCCGACCTCCCTAGGTTACAGGAGGTCGGGAACCCGACTGTTCCGAGGTTGCTTACCTCTGAGTTCCTGACAGTCCTTCGGATAGGCCGAAGGAGCTGGTTACCAGGAGCTCTTGGTCACGCCCGGCAGCTCGCCGCGGTGCGCCATCTCACGAAGGCAGACACGGCAGAGGCCGAACTTGCGGTACACGGAGTGCGGACGGCCGCAGCGCTGGCACCGGGTGTAGCCCCGGACACCGAACTTCGGCTTGCGCTCCGACTTGGCGATCAGTGCCTTCTTCGCCATCGGTCAGCTCTCCTTGAAGGGGAAGCCGAGAGCCCGCAGCAGCGCCCGGCCCTCGTCGTCGGTCTGGGCGGTGGTCACCACGGTGATGTCCATACCACGAGGGCGGTCGACCTTGTCCTGGTCGATCTCGTGGAACATGACCTGCTCGGTCAGACCGAAGGTGTAGTTGCCCTTGCCGTCGAACTGCTTCGGCGACAGACCGCGGAAGTCACGGATGCGCGGCAGCGCAAGCGAGATGAGGCGGTCCAGGAACTCCCACATGCGGTCACCGCGGAGGGTGACGTGGGCGCCGATCGGCTGACCCTCACGCAGCTTGAACTGCGCGATGCTCTTGCGAGCCTTGGTCACGGTCGGCTTCTGGCCGGTGATGGCGGTGAGGTCCTTGACCGCACCGTCGATCAGCTTCGAGTCGCGGGCGGCGTCGCCCACACCCATGTTGACCACGACCTTGACCAGGCCGGGGATCAGCATGACGTTGTCGTAGCTGAACTCTTCCTGCAGCTGACCCTTGATCTCGGAGCGGTAGCGCTCCTTGAGCCGGGGGCTGACCTTCTCAATCGAGGTGTCGGTCATCAGATGTCCTCACCGGTGCGCTTGGCAACGCGGATCTTGTTGCCCTGCTCGTCGAATCGGTACCCGACGCGGGTGACGACCTTCTTGCCGTCCTTCTCCACAACCAGCTGAACGTTGCTGACGTGGATCGGGGCCTCGACGGTCACGATGCCGCCGGCCTTCGAGCCGTTCGCGGTGGGCGTGGCCTTGGTGTGCTTCTTGACCCGGTTGACACCCTCGACCAGGACGCGGTTCTCCGTAGGGATGGCCTGAATGACCTTGCCCTGCTTGCCCTTGTCCTTGCCGGTGATGACCTGGACCAGGTCACCCTTCTTGATCTTCATGCTGTTAGCCATCGGTTACAGCACCTCCGGCGCCAGCGAGATGATCTTCATGAACTTCTTCTCGCGCAGCTCACGGCCCACCGGGCCGAAGATGCGGGTACCACGGGGGTCACCGTCGGTGTTCTTGAGGATGACGGCGGCGTTCTCGTCGAACCGGATGTAGGAACCGTCGGGACGACGGCGCTCCTTCACGGTCCGGACGATGACGGCCTTGACCACGTCACCCTTCTTCACATTGCCACCGGGGATCGCGTCCTTGACGGTCGCCACGATGACGTCGCCGATGCCCGCGTAGCGCCGGCCGGAGCCACCGAGAACGCGGATGCAAAGGATTTCCTTCGCGCCCGTGTTGTCGGCGACACGCAGTCGCGACTCCTGCTGGATCACGTCTTTCTCCTGATCGTCAACGATCGGGACCGGGTCCGCCGCTGCTCACCCGGGCACCCCTGACTCTCTTGCAAGAGCCGGGGTCCCGAGCACATACGACGGCACCCAATCGCGTTCGTTACTTGGCCTTCTCGAGGATCTCGACGACGCGCCAGCGCTTCGTCGCGGACAGCGGACGGGTCTCCATGAGGAGAACACGGTCGCCGACACCGCAAGCGTTGGCCTCGTCGTGCGCCTTCAGCTTGTTCGTACGGCGGATGACCTTGCCGTACAGCGCGTGCTTGACGCGGTCCTCGACGGCGACGACGACGGTCTTGTCCATCTTGTCGCTGACGACGAGACCCTCACGGGTCTTGCGGAAACCGCGCGTCTCGTTGGTGTTCTCAGTCATCAGGCGTCCTTCACCGTCTCGATGCCCAGCTCGCGCTCGCGCATCAGGGTGTAGATCCGCGCGATGTCCTTCTTGACGAGCTTGAGGCGCCCGTGGTTGTCGAGCTGCCCGGTCGCCGCCTGGAAGCGGAGGTTGAACAGCTCCTCCTTGCGCTCACGCAGCTGCGCAACGAGACCCTCGTTGTCCAGCTCGCGGAGCTCAGCAGCCTTCGTCGCGGCCATCAGCTCTCACCTGCCTCGCGCCGGACAATCCGGCACTTCATCGGGAGCTTGTGAGCAGCGCGGGTGAGCGCCTCACGAGCCACCTTCTCGTTCGGGTAGGACAGCTCGAACATGACCCGACCCGGGTGCACGTTCGCGATCCACCACTCCGGCGAACCCTTACCGGAACCCATGCGGGTCTCGGCGGGCTTCTTCGTCAGCGGGCGGTCGGGGTAGATGTTGATCCACACCTTGCCGCCACGCTTGATGTGACGGGTGATGGAGATACGAGCGGACTCGATCTGCCGGTTCGTCACGTACGCCGGGGTGACGGCCTGCAGGCCGTACTCGCCGAACGTCACCTCAGTGCCACCCTTGGCCATACCGCGGCGCTTGGGGTGGTGCTGCTTGCGGTGCTTGACCCTGCGAGGGATCAGCATGGTCAGGCCTCCGTAGTGGTCTCAGCCGCAGCCGGAGCCTCGGTCGCCGCGGGGGCGGCAGCCTCGGTGTTCTGCTGCGGACGGCGGCCGCGGCCACCGGCGGGACGGTCGCCACCACGACGCGGGCGCTCGCCCGGGCCACCCGCACGCGGCGGGCGGTTGCCGGCCTTGGCGGCAGCGTTCTCGGCACGGACCTCGGCGATGTTCTTGACGTCGCCCTTGTAGATCCAGACCTTGACGCCGATGCGACCGAAGGTGGTCTTGGCCTCGAAGAAGCCGTAGTCGACGTTGGCGCGCAGCGTGTGCAGGGGCACGCGGCCCTCGCGGTAGAACTCGCTGCGGGACATCTCAGCGCCGCCCAGACGGCCGGAGCACTGGATCTTGATGCCCTTGGCACCGGACTTCATCGTGCCCTGCATGCTCTTACGCATGGCGCGACGGAAGGAGACGCGGGAGGACAGCTGCTCAGCGACGCCCTGAGCCACGAGCTGGGCGTCCAGCTCGGGGTTCTTGACCTCGAGGATGTTCAGCTGGACCTGCTTGCCGGTCAGCTTCTCGAGGTCGCCGCGGATGCGGTCGGCCTCGGTGCCGCGGCGGCCGATGACGATGCCCGGGCGGGCGGTGTGGATGTCCACCCGCACGCGGTCACGGGTGCGCTCGATCTCAACCTTCGAGATACCGGCGCGCTCCATGCCGGACGTCATCATGCGACGGATCGCGACGTCTTCCTTGACGTAGTCCTTGTACAGCTTGTCGGCGTACCAGCGGGACTTGAAGTCCGTGGTGATGCCGAGGCGGAACCCGTGCGGGTTAACCTTCTGGCCCATTACCGGGTCCCTTCCTTCGACGCGACGACCACGGTGATGTGGCTCGTCCGCTTGCGGATCCGGTACGCGCGGCCCTGGGCCCGCGGACGGAAACGCTTCAGGGTCGGGCCCTCGTCGACGTAGGCCTCGGAGATGTAGAGGCTCTCGACGTCGTTGTGGTTGTAGTTGTGGTCCGCGTTCGCAATGGCGCTGTTGAGCACCTTGAGAACGGGCACAGACGCGGCCTGCGGAGCGAATCGCAGGACCGCCTGGGCCTCCGTGGCACTCATGCCACGGACAAGGTCCACCACGCGGCGGGCCTTCATGGGCGTTACGCGGATGTACCGCGCCGCTGCCCTGGCTTCCATGGTTGTCCCCTTGATGGTGTCTGTCATCGTGTCTTCGCTTCGCAGGTCAGCGTCGCTTGGACTTGCGGTCGTCCTTGACGTGACCCCTGAACGTGCGGGTCGGCGCGAACTCGCCGAGCTTGTGGCCGACCATCGACTCGGTGACGAACACCGGGATGTGCTTGCGGCCGTCGTGCACCGCGAGGGTGTGCCCGAGCATCGCCGGAACGATCATGGAGCGACGGGACCAGGTCTTGATGACGTTCTGGGTACCGGCTTCGTTCTGGACATCCACCTTCTTCATGAGGTGGTCGTCGACGAAGGGCCCCTTCTTGAGACTGCGCGGCATCGAGACTGCTCCTAGCGCTTCTTGTTCGTCTTGCGGCGGCGGACGATGTACTTGTTGGACGCCTTCTTCGGCGAACGAGTACGACCCTCCTTCTGACCCCACGGCGAAACCGGGTGGCGACCACCGGAGGTCTTACCCTCACCACCACCGTGCGGGTGGTCGATCGGGTTCATGGCGACACCACGCACGGTCGGGCGGACGCCCTTCCAGCGCATACGGCCGGCCTTGCCCCAGTTGATGTTCGACTGCTCGGCGTTGCCGACCTCGCCGACGGTCGCGCGGCAGCGCGCGTCCACGAGGCGGACCTCGCCGGACGGCATGCGCAGGTGGGCGTAGACGCCCTCCTTCGCCAGCAGCTGCACCGAGGAGCCCGCGGAACGGGCGATCTTCGCGCCGCCACCGGGACGCAGCTCGATGGCGTGGATGACCGTACCGACCGGGATGTTCCGGAGCGGGAGGTTGTTGCCCGGCTTGATGTCGGCGCTGGGGCCGTTCTCAACCCGGTCGCCCTGGCCGAGCTTGGCCGGAGCGATGATGTAGCGCTTCTCACCGTCTGCGTAGTGCAGCAGTGCGATGCGCGCGGTGCGGTTCGGGTCGTACTCGATGTGAGCGACCTTGGCCGGCACGCCGTCCTTGTCGTGACGACGGAAGTCGATGACACGGTACGCGCGCTTGTGGCCGCCACCCTGGTGGCGAACAGTCACACGACCGGTGTTGTTACGACCGCCCTTGCTGTGCAGCGGGCGGACCAGCGACTTCTCCGGCTCGGACCGCGTGATCTCGACAAAGTCGGCAACGCTGGAGCCGCGACGGCCCGGCGTTGTCGGCTTGTACTTGCGGATGCCCATGGCTTCTTCTGTCCTTAACCGTTACGGGATTCCCTCGCGCCGTCAGGCGGCGGGGGCGTTCCCGAAGATGTCGATGCGGTTGCCCTCTGCCAGCGTCACGATGGCGCGCTTGGTGTCCTTGCGCTTGCCGAAGCCGGTGCGGGAGCGCTTGCGCTTGCCCTGGCGGTTCAGCGTGTTGACGTTGGCGACCTTGACCGAGAAGACGGCCTCGACGGCCTGCTTGATCTGGGTCTTGTTGGCGTCCGGCGACACCACGAAGGTGTACTTGTTCTCGTCGAGGAGCGCGTAGCTCTTCTCCGAGATGACCGGCTTGATCAGGACGTCACGGGGGTCCGTGTACGTCTTGCTCGTGATCTCGCTCATCAGGCGGCGCTCCCATCGAGCTCGCCCTCAGCGGCGACAGCCTTGGCGGACGCGACCGGACCGGCCACAAAACGCTCGAAGGCAGCCTGAGTGAAGACCACGTCGTCGGAGACGAGCACGTCGTAGGTGTTCAGCTGACCGGCGTCCAGGATGTGGACGGTCGGCAGGTTGCGGGCGCTGAGCAGCGACAGCTCGTCGTCACGCTCGACGACCAGCAGCACGTTCTTGCGCTCGCTGATCTTGCCGAGCAGCGTGCGGGCAGCCTTGGTGGACGGCGCCTCGGTCGCGGCCACGCCGGTGACGACGTGGATGCGAGCGTTGCGGGCCCGGTCGGTGAGGGCGCCACGCAGAGCGGCGGCCTTCATCTTCTTGGGGGTCCGCTGCGAGTAGTCGCGCGGCTGGGGGCCGTGCACGACGCCACCGCCGGCGAACTGCGGCGCACGGGTCGAACCCTGACGGGCGCGGCCGGTGCCCTTCTGGCGGTACGGCTTCTTGCCGCCACCACGGACCTCGCCACGACGCTTGGTCTTGTGCGTGCCCTGACGAGCAGCGGCGAGCTGAGCCACGACGACCTGGTGCAGCAGCGGAACGCTGACCTTGGCGTCGAAGATCTCAGCCGGCAGCTCGACGGTGCCGACGGTCTCACCCGCGGGGGAGAGAACGTTGATGGTGCTCATTGCTTCAGGCCCCCTTTGCCGCGGTGCGGACCAGGATCAGGCCGCCGTTCGGACCGGGGACAGCGCCCTTGATGAGCAGCAGGCCCTTCTCCGCGTCAACGGCGTGGATGGTCAGGTTCTGCGTGGTGACACGCTCGTGGCCCATACGACCGGCCATGCGCATGCCCTTGAACACGCGACCCGGGGTGGCGCAGCCACCGATCGAGCCGGGCGAACGGTGCTTGCGCTGGACGCCGTGGCCCGCGCCGAGGCCACGGAAGTTGTGGCGCTTCATGACACCGGCGAAGCCCTTGCCCTTGCTGGTGCCGGTCACGTCGACCTTGACACCGGCCTCGAACACCTGAGCGGTGATCTCCTGGCCGAGGGTGTACTCCGAGGCGTCCGCGGTGCGGAGCTCGACCAGGTGGCGGCGCGGGGTCACGCCGGCCTTGGCGAAGTGACCCGCGAGGGGCTTGTTCACCTTGCGCGGGTCGATGTCGCCGAAACCGATCTGCACGGCGTCATAGCCGGTGCCGTCGGCGGTGTGAACCTGGGTAACGACGTTCGGGCCGGCCTTGACGACGGTCACCGGGACGATGCGGTTGTTCTCGTCCCAGACCTGCGTCATGCCGAGCTTCTCGCCCAGGATGCCCTTGATCTGCTTAGCCATCTTCAGCTCACGCCCCTCAGAGCTTGATCTCGATGTCGACACCGGCCGGCAGGTCGAGTCGCATCAGAGAGTCAACGGTCTTGGGCGTCGGGTCGAGGATGTCGATCAGGCGCTTGTGCGTGCGCATCTCGAAGTGCTCGCGCGAGTCCTTGTACTTGTGCGGCGAGCGGATGACGCAGTACACGTTCTTCTCAGTGGGCAGCGGCACCGGGCCCGCGACCTGCGCACCAGTACGCGTCACCGTCTCGACGATCTTCTTCGCCGAGGAGTCGATGACCTCGTGGTCGTAGGCCTTGAGCCGGATGCGGATCTTCTGTCCCGCCATGGCTGCTTCGTAGTCCTTCTGTCTCTGTCACCTCTGCGCCGAACGCCTCCGGGTGGAGTCATTCGGGGTGTTTCGCCGACCCACGCGGTCGGGCGTGTCGCACTTGCCTTCGCAATGAAGCCGGGGCGGAAACACCGGATCGGCACCTCTGTCCACGCTTCCCGAAAGATTCCCGTACTTTCGCGCCGCAGCTGCCGCGTCTCGTCCAGACGTGCTGGATCACAGACAAACGGGCATCACGGGCACGACGAGTACTGTGGGACTCGCTTTCGGTCCCCCCGATCCCGAAGGATCCGATGAGGGGGCGCGCGGCATCGGCGCTCAACCGAGCAACTCGGCTAGTGTGCCATACCGGACAAGGGGCACGCCAATCGAGGTCAACACGCACGTGGGGCCTCCCGGAGGAGGCCCCACGTGACGTTCGGTCAGTTCCCGCTGCTCACTCGGCGGTGGCGCTCGCCAGCCGGGCGGTCGGCTGCTCGTGGTCGGGAATCTTCGGCATCCGGCGGATCATGGCCAGCAGCAGCACGAAGCCGGCCCGGCCGAGGTAGATCGTCGCCTTTATGGGCGAGGCGCTCGGCGTGCCGGTGGTGCGCTCGCGCATGGCGACCGGGATCTGCCGCACGACGAAGCCGCAGCGGACCGCGCCGACCAGGGACTCGATCGTGTCGCCCAGGTACTCGACCGGGTACCAGTGGGCGAAGAGGGCGATCATGCTCCGGTTGCAGGCCTTGAAACCGGACGTGGTGTCGGTGAGCCGGGTGCGCGCGATCCGGGACAGCACCGTGGAGAGCAGCTTCATCGCCCAGGCACGCGGGCCGCGCACCGAGTAGGCGCCCTCTCCCGCGAAGCGGGCCCCGATGACCAGGTCCGCCGACTCCAGCGCCTGGACCAGGGCGGGGACGTAGCCGGGGTCGTGCTGGCCGTCCGAGTCGCACTGGATCGCGACGTCGTAGTCGTGCTCGTAGGCGTAGCGGTAGCCGAGGCGCATCGCGCCGCCGACACCCAGGTTGTACGGGAGCCGCGCCACGGCGGTGGCGCCGGAGGCCGCGGCCACGCGGGCCGTGGTGTCGGCGGAGCCGTCGTCCACCACCAGGGTGTCCACTCCGGGGAGCTTCTCCTGGATCTCCTTGAGTATGAAGGGCAGGCCCTCCGCCTCGTTCCAGGCCGGCAGGATCAGCAGGACCCGCTTGCCGTCCAGTGCTGCGGTGTCGATCACACTGTCGCCCATCAGGCCCGCACCTCCCGCGGCTGCCCCTGCTCCTGCCGGTCGCGGAGCTCGGCGAGCTCCGCGGCGTGCTGGTCCAGCTGCGTGCGGACCAGGGCGATGTCCTCCGAAAGAGTGCGCGTCTCCGCCTCGAGGCGGCTCGCCTCCCAGCTCAGGTGCAGGCAGACCAACAGCACCAGGAGGAAACCGCAGAAGAGCACCAGGCTGGCCCCGTTGGCCACACCGAGGCGGTGGGCGACGCCGTTCAGCAGCGAGGGGAAGAAGCCGATCGGCGTGACCACGATGCCGATCGTGATCCAGATCGCTGCGTACTTCTCCCGCAGCTGCTGGCGGCGCAGCAGCTCCAGGATGCACCCGATCACCAGCACGCTGCTGATCGAGGTGAGTACGGAGAGTTGCACGGCGGGGAGCCTTTCAGATGGGGCGTAGGGAATCCTAGCGAGTGGCGACGGGTTCCGCGTCACGGGCGTCGGCGGCCTCACGGCCACCGGACACGCGCGACAGCAGTACCAGAAGGACCCCCGCGGTGACCACCGAGCCGGTGAAGTACGCGAACTCCACCCGCGTCGAAGCACCCCCCGGTAGGAATGTCGCACCGACGAGCGCCACGGTTCCCACCACCCAACCGAGCAGCTGGAGCCGGTGCCGCCCGACGGCCATCAGTGCCTGTCCGAGCACCAGTGCCAACATGTAGGCCATGGTCCCGGCGGCGAACCAGAAGAAGTCCAGCATGTGCAGGACGTCGGGAGCGTTCAGGAAGGTGTGAATCAGCCAAGAACCGAGCAGAACCGACGGCAGACCGCCCAGCACGCCCAGCCCGGTGATCACGCCACAGGTCCGCAGCAGCATCTTCCGGAACCCGGCCCGGTCCCCCGACGTCGCCGCCGTGGACAGCCCGGTCATCAGCGTCGGCTGCAGCGAGCCGAAGACGAAGAGCGGAATCCGGCACAGCACACCCGCGCTGAGCACCGCGAAGGTCAGGTTGGCGTCGTTCTGCGCCAGCAGCGCCAGGGCCACCACCGGAGCGTTGACCACGACCTGCGCCAGGATCGAGGCGCCCATCATCGTGGTGAGGTTCTGCGACAGCTCCGGCCAGGGCATCTGCGGTCCCGGCAGCGAACCGCGCCGGGCGGGACGCAACGTCAACAGCATGGCCAGCAGCGGCGCGACCGCCATCACCAGGCCGTAGTAGATCGCCTCGTGCACGCCGGCCAGCACCAGCGCGAGGGCGATCACGATGCGCAGCCCGCCGTCGAGGGCCAGCGAGATCCCGTAGGAGTCGAAGAGGCCGAGCCCGGCCAGCACGCCGCGGGTCATGAAGACCAGGCCCATGCCGACCAGCGTCGCGGCGAACGCCCAGACCAGACCGGTGTCGCCGCCGAAGAACCGGTGCGCGACCGGCCCTGCGGTGGCCGCCAGGACCGCGCAGAGCAGCGCCAGCAGGCCGCCGGTGAACAGCGCCGCCCGACGGAACACCGGCCGCACGCCCTCGCCGCGGACCTGACGCGCGGCGACGACCCGGGTGAGCTCCTGCTCGACCGGGAAGAACAGCCCGAGGCTCAGCGTCATCGCCAGCGACCAGAGCTCCGAGACGGCCGCGCGCGGAACCGGGCCGAGCGCGTGGCCGTTGATGGCGATCTGCGCGTAGGAGGCCAGGCCGAGGATCAGCGTCCCGCCGATCACCAGGTGGGTGCCGGGCGGGATGACGCTGAGGATCCGGGCGAACGGGCCGCTCCGCGCGGCCGGGGCCGAGCTCGCGGCGGCGGCCTCGCTCACTGCTCCAGCGCTGCCTTCGCCTTGAGCGGCTCCCACCAGGCGCGGTTCTCGCGGTACCAGGCGATGGTGTCGGCCAGGCCCTGCTCGAAGCTCACCTGCGGGGTGTAGCCGAGCTCCTCGGAGATCTTGGTGATGTCCAGGGAGTAGCGCAGGTCGTGGCCCTTGCGGTCGGCGACGCGCTCGACCATGTCCCAACCGGCTCCGGCGGCCCCCAGCAGCAGGCCGGTCAGCTCCTTGTTGGTGATCTCGGTGCCGCCGCCGATGTTGTAGACCTCACCGGCACGGCCCTTGGCCAGCGCCAGGGCGATGCCGCGGCAGTGGTCCGAGACGTGCAGCCAGTCGCGGATGTTGCCGCCCGCGCCGTACAGCGGCACCTTCCTGCCGTCGATGAGGTTGGTGGTGAACAGCGGGATGACCTTCTCCGGGAACTGGTAGTGCCCGTAGTTGTTGGAGCAGCGGGTCACCACCACGTCCATGCCGTGGGTGCGATGGTAGGCCAGCGCAAGCAGGTCGGAGCCCGCCTTGGAGGCGGAGTACGGGGAGTTCGGCGCCAGCGGCCACTCCTCCGTCCAGGAGCCCTCGTCGATCGAGCCGTAGACCTCGTCGGTGGAGACGTGCAGGAAGCGGCCGACGCCGTGCTTGCGCGCGGCGTCCAGCAGCACCTGGGTGCCCAGCACATTGGTGGTCACGAACGGTCCCGCGCCCGCGATGGAGCGGTCGACGTGGGACTCGGCGGCGAAGTGCACCACGGCGTCGTGACCGGCCATGACCTGGTCGACGGCCTCGGCGTCGCAGATGTCGCCGCGGACGAAGCTGTAGTCCGCGTGGTCGGCCACCGGGTCCAGGTTCGCCAGGACGCCGGAGTAGGTGAGCTTGTCGAACACCGTGACCTGGGCGCCCTGCAGCGGACCGGGTGCCGAGAGGAGCTGGCGGACGAACTCGGAGCCGATGAACCCGGCACCGCCGGTGACAAGAATGCGCATAGTCCGGTCAGCATAGCCGGACCGCCTGAGCCCGAGGCCAGCTGCCGCCGAGCCTTCTCCCCTTCGTCACAGTCCGCGAACATCCGCAACCCGGCGGGAGGGCCCCTCCGGGAGGAGGCCATAGAGTGGCGGCATGCGCGGCATTCTTCTCGCCGGTGGAACGGGCTCCCGTCTCTGGCCTCTGACCAGGGCGGTCTCCAAGCAGCTGCTCCCCGTCTTCGACAAACCGATGATCTACTACCCGCTGTCCACGCTGATGATGGCAGGCATCTCCGAGGTGCTCGTCATCACCACCCCGGAGGACCAGGACCAGTTCAAGCGCCTGCTCGGCGACGGCTCCCAGTGGGGCATGCAGCTGAGCTACGTCGTCCAGGAACGCCCCGAGGGCATCGCCCAGGCGTTCGTGCTGGGCGCGGACTTCATCGGCGACGAGCCGGTGGCGCTGATCCTGGGCGACAACATCTTCCACGGCAGTGGCCTGGGCACCCGGCTGCGGGAGAACAAGGGCCTGGTCGGCGGCCGGGTCTTCGCCTACCCGGTGGCGGACCCGAGCGCACTCGGCGTGGTCGAGTTCGACAGCGAGGGCAAGGTCATCTCCATCGAGGAGAAGCCGGAGAAGCCCAAGTCCCGCTACGCGGTGCCGGGCCTCTACTTCTACGACTCCGAGGTCGTCGAGATCGCCCGGAACCTCAAGCCCAGCGCCCGCGGCGAGCTGGAGATCACCGCCGTCAACGACGCCTACCTGCGCCGTGACCGACTGACCGTCACCGTGCTGGACCGCGGTACCGCGTGGCTCGACACCGGCACCCACGACTCGATGGTCCAGGCCTCCGAGTACGTCCGGGTCATCGAGCAGCGGCAGGGCTTCAAGATCGGCTGCGTCGAGGAGATCGCCTGGCGCATGGGCTACATCGACGAGGCGCAGCTGCGCGCCCTCGCCGAGCCGCTGGTCAAGAGCGGCTACGGCACCTACCTGCTGAACCTGCTGGACGAAGGGCTCACCGCATGAAGATCCGCCCGCTGAGCATCGAGGGCGCCTGGGAGGTCACCCCCGTACAGCACGGTGACCCGCGCGGCATGTTCATGGAGTGGTACCGCTTCGACCACCTGGCCGAGGCTGTGGGCCACCCGCTGCGGCTGGCGCAGGGCAACATGTCGGTCTCCGCGGCCGGCGTGGTCCGCGGCATCCACTTCGCCGACGTCCCGCCCGGCCAGGCCAAGTACGTGACCTGCGTGCGCGGCGCGGTGCTCGACATCATCGTCGACCTGCGGGTGGGCTCCCCCACCTTCGGCCAGTGGGAGGGCGTCCGCCTGGACGACGCCGACCGTCGTGCGGTGTACATCTCCGAGGGCCTCGGCCACGGCTTCTGCGCGCTGAGCGACGACGCGACGCTGTCGTACCTCTGCTCGGAGACGTACAACCCGACCGGCGAGCACGGCATCCACCCGCTCGACCCGACGCTGGCCATCGAG
Source organism: Streptacidiphilus sp. BW17 (assembly GCF_041262485.1). NCBI lineage: Bacteria > Bacillati > Actinomycetota > Actinomycetes > Kitasatosporales > Streptomycetaceae > Streptacidiphilus > Streptacidiphilus sp. BW17. The sequence continues at coordinate 125,277 of NZ_JBGCCR010000009.1, forward strand.
TGGCCCGCCGACGCGCCGCAGCTGTCCGCCAAGGACACGGCGGCCCCGACCCTCGCTGAGGCCGAGGCCGCCGGTCTGCTGCCCGACTACGAAGCCTGTCGCGCGTTCACTGCTTCACTGCGGCAGCGCTGACCTCGGTCGCCGAGGCCTGATCCGACGCCGAACCGGAGGCCGCCGTCGCTGCGGGAGCCGTTGCTCCCCTGGCGAGGACGGCCTCTTCGCGTGCCCGTTGGCGTGCGTTCAGCCAGCGCAGCAGCGGAGCCGGGGTCCAGTTCCGCAGACTCATGGCGCGGTCCTCCACCAGGTGCCAGGAGAGCCAGGCGAGCGCCCAGGTGATGGCCATCGCGGCCAGCACGTAGGCGTAGTGGCCGTACCGGGTGAAGTGCATCATCAGCAGCGTCTGCAGTACGGGGAACCCGTAGATGTAGATGCCGTAGGAGTAGTCGTTCTTGCGGCCGACCCAGTGCAGCTGCTTGGGCATCCGCACGCCGCCCCAGATCACCAGGTAGGCGAAGGCGGGGTAGCCGATCACGAAGAAGCCGCCCAGCAGCAGCGATCCGACCAGCGCGACCAGCGAGCCCAGGGCCAGCAGGTCGTTGACCGGCACCCGCTCCTTGTAGAGCTGGAACGTCGCGCCGAGCAGGAAGACGAAGCCCAGGTAGATCACGTAGTGGCTGCTGAGCCAGCCGAGCACCGGCATGTTCCAGGCGGTGCTGCCCTCGCTGGGAGCGCCGCGCCAGCCCTTGGCGTCGATCAGGTTCATCAGGATCATGATCCAGAGCCCGACGGTCACCAGCGCCACCGTCTTCCGGGCCCGCGTCAGCACACCGCCCGCGGCCAGGATGCCCACGATGACGTAGCAGAAGATCTCGTACTTCAGCGACCAGAGGGCGCCGTCGAAGGCCCCGTTGAAGTTGGTGTGGCGGTGGATCCCGGTGGTCATGATCCCGGAGATGTCGTAGCCGCTGCCGATCGAGGTGTTCCACATGCCCTCGATGTACTGGAACGGCCCGTACTTGGCGGTCCAGAAGCCCGTCAGCGAGCCGTGCTGCCAGTGGTAGAGGAACGGCGCCAGTACGAAGGCGGTGAGCACGATGCAGACCCAGAGGGCCGGCAGGATGCGCAGCGCCCGGTGCCAGGCGTAGCGGCCGATGCCCAGCCGCTTGCCGCTGCCGGTGATCATGAAGCCGGAGATGGCGAAGAAGCCGACCACGGCCATCTTGCCGAGGTCCACCTGGTTGCCGAAGAGCTGGGAGCCCACGTCCAGGCGGCCGTAGCCGACCGGGTTGCTGTGCGAGACCACGACGGACAGGGCCAACGCCAGACGGATCAGGCCGAAGCCGTTCGCGCGGCCGGACAACAGCTCACCGAGCGTGCCACGGGTGCGCCACCACGCACGGGTCCTGCCCGCCGGAGCGGCAGCTATGGTCTCAGCCATTGCGGCTTCCCTCCGCCTTCCACAGCGCCGCGACGGACTCCGCCAGCGACCGGCGCGCCTCCCAGCCGAGCACGCGACGCACCAGTGTGACATCAAGGCACTGCCAGTCCGTCTCGGGTCCGGCGCCCGCCGGGCCCGGGTCCTCGGTGACGTCCACCGGCACGCCGGATGCGGCGATGAGCAGCTCGACCATCTGCCGGGCGGAGACACCCTCGCCACGGCCCACGTTGAGCACCGGCTCCGCCGCCCAGTCGACGCCGGTGGCGTCCAGCGCGACGACCACCGCGTCGACGACGTCGTCCAGGTCCACGAAGTCCCGCTGCGCGGTCAGCGGCGCGAGGGTGAGCGCGGCGGTCTCGCCCGCGGCCTCGGCGGCGGCCAGCTTGGCGGCCATCACGCCCAGCAGGCTGTGTCCCGGCTGTCCGGCGCCGACGACGTTGCCCACCCGCAGCGCCACGGCCTGGGCACCGCCCTTCGCGGCGGCCTGGACCAGCTCGGTGGCCTGCACCTTCAACCGGCCGTAGGCCATCACCGGCTGCGGCTCGTCGCCCTCGGCCTGGAGCGTGCCGATCGGCGCCAGCCCGTACTCGTGGACCGAACCGAGCTGGACGAAGCGGACCTGCTCCGGCAGCAGCGCGATCGCGTCGAGCACGCGCTTGACCATGGTGACGTTGGCGTCGACCATCTGCTCGTCCGTCAGGCCCCACATGCCGCCCGCGGCGTTGACCACCGCGGACACCTGCTCCTCGCACAGCAGCTCGGCCAGGTCGGCGGCGGTCCCGGCGACCAGGTCGAAGGCCCGGAACCGTCCCGGGACCGGGACCTCGGGCTCGCGGCGGGCGACGACCAGCACCTGCCTGCCGCCCTGGACCAGCTCCTCGGCCAGGGCACGGCCGATGAAGCCGGTGCCGCCGAGGACCGCCACGCTGTTCGACATACCTGCTTCTCCAAAGGTGGTTCGTGATGCGGCGGAGCCGCGGATCATGCCCGGTCAGGCGGTGGGCCGGTCAGGCCGTGAGCCGGTCAGGCCGTGCGTCAGGGCCGACGGCCGGAGGCTGCGGCGTGCCGCAGCAGGGCACGCGCACCGTCACGCTGCCCGGTCCGCAGCGCGCCCGGCAGCAGCGTGAGCGCGTGGATGCGCGAGGAGAGGTGCGTCCGGGCCGCCTTCGCCGCGCGCGGCCAGCCGTGGGCGTCGAGCCGGTCGGCGACGTCGGCGAAGTACTGCGCGGACTCCTCGAAGCGGTACCCGCTGAAGGCCTTGGCGGAGGAGACGCTCACCGCGTGCCGCCGGTACTGGAAGCAGAGGGTCTCGTCGACCAGCAGCTGCTCGCCGTCCTGGATCAGGTCGACGATCAGCGCCAGGTCCTGGATGATCTCCAGACCCTCACGGAACCCCCACTTGCGCACCGCGTCCGTGCGCCAGCACAGCGCCGGGAAGTAGAGCCAGTTGCCGCGCAGCAGGTTGGCCGCGAGCGCCTCGCCGCCGAGCAGCCGTCGGCCCTGGATCCTGGGGGCGTAGATACGGCGCTTGGCCTCGTCGACCAGCGTGTTGCTGGGCTTCCCGTCGGAGTCGATCACCTCGACGCCGGGCTGCACGATCGCCGTCCCCGGGTGCGCGGCCAGGGCGGCGCGGACCGTTGCGACGTAGTTGGGCAGCATGACGTCGTCGGTGCCCATCATCACGAAGTGCTCGGCCTCGACCAGGCCCAGGCACTTCTGGTAGTTCCCGACGACCCCGAGGTTCTTCTCGTTGCGCTGGTAGCTCACCCGAGCGTCGCCGAGCTCGGCGAACCACTCCGGCACCCCTGGTTCCTTGCCGTCGTCGACCACGACCAGCCGCCAGTCCCGGTCCGTCTGGGCGATGACACTGCGCACGGCGGTCTGCATCAGAGCGACGTCGCCGTAGTACGGCAGCATGATGTCGAGAGTGGTCACGATAAAGGCACCAAATCGGTTGGGGTCCGGACGGGCGGCCTGCCGGGCGCGCGCGAGCTCCTGCGTGGGCGGAGGGCACCCTCGGGGCGAAGCATACCGACCGCGGCCAACCCGGTAGCTTTCCGTGCTTTCGCGCGCTCGTCGACACTCCCGGCGGCCGTGAGTTCTCAACTGATCCTCGCAGCATCCCGAACTTGATCCCACAGGCTTCCCGACCTTGGCCGGTTAGGCTTTGTGGCTGACCCCGGACCGAGCACCAGGACCTCACAGGAGAGCTGCGGAGAGCCGGGCAGGACTTGTGAAGGACCCCCGTGCCCCAATCCGTGCGCTCCCTCATGGGCCGCAGACTGCTCGGTCCCGTGTGGCTGCTCCCCGTGCTGGTCACCCTGCTGACCACGCTCTACCGTCTCGGCAACCCGGTGATGTGGCAGGACGAGCTGGCCACGATCAGCGTCGTCACCCGTCCTGCTGGAAAGATCCTGCAGACGGTGCAGCACGTGGACGCCGTCCACGGTCTGTACTACCTGGGTGTCCACTTCTGGGTGACTCTTGTCGGCGACTCCCCCGCCGCCCTCCGGCTGCCCTCCGCCCTGGCGATGACCGCCGGCGCGGCCTGCACCGCCCTGGCGGCCCGGCGCCTCTTCGACTACCGCACCGGTCTGCTGACCGGGCTGGTCTACGCCCTGGTCCCGGCGATCGGACGCTACGGCCAGGAGGCGCGGGACTACGGCATGGTCGTCCTCGCGTCCGCGCTGGCACTGCTCCTGCTGCTGCGCGCACTCGAACGTCCCACCGCGCTCCGCTGGCTCTGCTACGCGGGTGCGCTCGCCCTCTCCGGCTACTCGAACCTGGTCTCGCTGGCCTACCTGGCCGGTCACGCCGCGCTGGTCGCGCTCGCGCTGCGCCGGGAGGGCGGCCGTGCCCGCTGGATCGGCTTCCTGGGCGCGGGAGCACTCGCCGGGGTGGTGCTGATCCCCGTCGTCACGCTGGGCGAGAACCAGGCGACGCGTCAGATCTCCTGGATCCCCAAGCCGACGGTGCGCGACCTGGCCACGCTCTGGCCGCAGATCCTCTGCTCCACCGGGCTCGTGGTGGCCCTGGTCGCGATCGTCGTCCTGCTCGGCTGGCGGGTCCGCCGCCGGGCGGAGCTCGCGATGGCGGCGGTGATGACGCTGGTGCCGTTCTGCGCGGTGTGGGCGCTGTCGTACGGCTCGGTGTCGTACGTGATGCCCAAGTACCTCTTCTTCCTGATCCCCGCGGTGGCCCTGCTGGCCGGCGCGTCCCTGGCGACCCTGCGGCTGCGCTACGCGCTGCCCGTCGCGCTGGCGCTCGCCGTCGTCGTCGTCCCGGACCAGCGCGCGCTGCACGGGACGCTCTCGCACAACCGCTACCAGTACCCGCAGGCCGCACCGTTCACCGCGCTGGACTACCGCGCGGCGGCGGATGTCGTCGCGGCGGGCTACCGCCCGGGTGACGGCATCGTCTACGGCTACGGCTACGCGCAGTGGTGGGAGATCCAGACCGGCGTGCCGTACTACCTCCCGGCCGGCGACAAGCCCGTCGACGTCTTCGCCGGGACGACCGCGGAGGAGCGCAACGACCTCTGGGGCATCGCGTGCGCGACGCCCGCGCGCTGCCTGGGCGACGAACCCCGCCTGTGGCTCGTCGCCGACGGCGGCCACGTGGTGAACCCCTTCACCGCGGTTCCGAAGGCGGAGGCGAAGGTCCTCCACGCCCACTACCGCGAGGCGCTGCGCAAGCTGGTCTCCGGCCTCTCGGTCTTTCTGCTCACCCGCATGCACTGAGGCCGGCGGGGACGTCGCACGCACCCCCGGGTGTGGCAACCGACCCGTCTCACCACACTCCGCACGGCACTCCGCACCACACAAAGAAGCCCCCCGCCAGCAGTACTGGCGGGGGGCTTCTTGCGTTGCTGAGTGGTGACTCAGATCAACAGATCGTCAATTACTTGATGATCTTGGTGACCTGGCCGGCGCCCACGGTACGACCACCCTCACGGATGGCGAACTTCAGGCCCTCCTCCATGGCGATCGGCTGGATCAGCGCGACCGTCATGGCGGTGTTGTCGCCCGGCATGACCATCTCGGTGCCCTCGGGGAGGGTCACGACGCCGGTCACGTCCGTGGTACGGAAGTAGAACTGCGGGCGGTAGTTGTTGAAGAACGGGGTGTGGCGGCCACCCTCGTCCTTCGACAGGATGTACGCCTGGGCCTCGAAGTCGGTGTGCGGCGTGACCGAACCCGGCTTGATGATGACCTGGCCGCGCTCGACGTCCTCGCGCTTGATGCCACGGAGCAGCAGACCGACGTTCTCACCAGCCTGGCCCTCGTCGAGCAGCTTGCGGAACATCTCGATGCCGGTGACCGTGGTGGTGGTCTTGGTCTCCTTGATGCCGATGATGTCGACAGTCTCGTTGACCTTGAGGACGCCACGCTCGATACGACCGGTGACGACGGTGCCACGACCGGTGATCGTGAAGACGTCCTCGATCGGCATCAGGAACGGCTTGTCGACGTCGCGGTCCGGGGTCGGGATGGCCTCGTCGACCGCGTGCATCAGGCCGAGGAGCTTCTCGCCCCACTCCTTGTCGCCCTCCAGCGCCTTCAGCGCGGAGACGCGGATGACCGGCAGGTCGTCGCCCGGGAACTCGTACTCGGAGAGCAGCTCGCGGACCTCGAGCTCGACGAGCTCCAGGATCTCCTCGTCGTCCACCATGTCGGCCTTGTTCAGGGCGACAACGATGTAGGGGACGCCGACCTGGCGGGCCAGGAGGACGTGCTCCTTGGTCTGCGGCATCGGGCCGTCGGTGGCGGCCACGACCAGGATCGCGCCGTCCATCTGGGCGGCACCGGTGATCATGTTCTTGATGTAGTCCGCGTGACCCGGGCAGTCGACGTGGGCGTAGTGACGCGCCTCGGTCTGGTACTCGACGTGCGCGATGGAGATCGTGATACCGCGCTGACGCTCCTCCGGCGCCTTGTCGATCTGGTCGAACGGCGTGAAGGGGTTGATCTCCGGGTACGCGTCGTGCAGCACCTTGGTGATCGCGGCAGTCAGCGTCGTCTTGCCGTGGTCAATGTGACCGATGGTGCCGATGTTGACGTGCGGCTTGTTCCGCTCGAACTTGGCCTTAGCCACTTGGGGTCCTCCTGAGGACAGTTTCTGTACGCCGTTCGACGTCAGGTGGTCTGGGGTGGGGGGCCGAAGGAGCCCGGGGTCCGCATGTTCCGCGGACCCCAGGACCACCTCCGTACAGCCTATGCGAGGTTTCGCACCGGAAAGTCCCGGTATGCGAGGTACTTACTCGCCCTTGGCCTTTGCCACGATCTCTTCCGCCACGTTCTTGGGAACCTCGGCGTACGAGTCGAACTGCATGGAGTAGCTTGCGCGACCCGAGGTCTTGCTGCGCAGGTCACCGACGTAGCCGAACATCTCGGACAGCGGGACCAGCGCCTTGACGACGCGGGCGCCGTGACGCTCGTCCATGGCCTGGATCTGGCCACGGCGCGAGTTGATGTCGCCGATGACGTCGCCCATGTAGTCCTCGGGCGTGGTCACCTCGACGGCCATCATCGGCTCGAGCAGCACGGGGGACGCCTTGCGGGCACCCTCCTTGAACGCCATCGAACCGGCGATCTTGAACGCGAGCTCGGAGGAGTCGACGTCGTGCGACGCACCGTCCAGCAGCGTCACGCGGACACCCTGGAGCGGGTAGCCGGCGAGGATGCCGAACTCCATGGCCTCCTGCGCACCGGCGTCGACCGAGGGGATGTACTCACGAGGCACGCGACCACCGGTGACGGCGTTCACGAACTCGTAGCCCTCACCGGACTCCAGCGGCTCGATCGCGATCTGGACCTTGGCGAACTGACCGGAGCCACCCGTCTGCTTCTTGTGGGTGTAGTCAATGCGCTCGACGGCCTTGCGGATCGTCTCGCGGTACGCGACCTGCGGCTTGCCGACGTTGGCCTCGACCTTGAACTCACGCTTCATACGGTCGACCAGCACCTCGAGGTGCAGCTCGCCCATACCCGCGATGATGGTCTGGCCGGTCTCCTCGTCCGTGTTGACCTGGAAGGAGGGGTCCTCCTCCGCGAGACGCTGGATGGCGACACCCAGCTTCTCCTGGTCACCCTTGGACTTGGGCTCGATCGCGACACGGATGACCGGGGCCGGGAAGTCCATGGACTCCAGGATCACCTGGTTCTTGTCGTCGCTCAGCGTCTCACCGGTGGTGGTCTGCTTGAGGCCCATGACGGCGACGATGTCGCCGGCGCCCACCGAGTCGATCTCCTCACGCTTGTTCGCGTGCATGCGGTAGATCTTGCCGATGCGCTCCTTGCGGCCCTTCACCGAGTTGAGGACGGCGGTGCCAGCCTCGAGACGCCCGGAGTACACGCGGACGAAGGTGAGCTTGCCCAGGTGCGGGTCGGACATGATCTTGAACGCCAGAGCCGACAGCGGCTCGTCGTCCGACGCGTGGCGGATGACCTCGACCGACTCGTCGCCCGGCTTGTGGCCGACGATGGACTCGACGTCCAGCGGCGACGGCAGGTACTTCACGACCGCGTCGAGCAGGGGCTGGACGCCCTTGTTCTTGAACGCGGTGCCACAGAAGACCGGGGTGAAGTTGCTGGCGAGCGTGCCACGACGGATACCGGCGATGAGCTGCTCCTCGGTGGGCTCCTGGCCCTCGAGGAAGAGCTCCATCAGCTCGTCGTCGCCCTCCGCGGAGGTCTCGAGCAGCTTGGCCCGGTACTCCTCGGCGAGCTCGGTGTGCGAGGCCGGGATGTCGACGACGTCGTACATCTCGCCCTTGGTCGCCTCGGCGGACCAGACCAGAGCCTTCATCGTGACCAGGTCGACGACACCGGTGAAGTCGGACTCCGCACCGATCGGCAGCTGCATGACGAGCGGGGTCGCGCTCAGGCGGTCGACGATGGAGTCGACACAGCGGAAGAACTCCGCGCCGGTGCGGTCCAGCTTGTTCACGAAGCAGATGCGCGGGACGCCGTAACGGTCGGCCTGACGCCACACCGTCTCGGACTGCGGCTCGACACCGGCCACACCGTCGAACACCGTCACGGCGCCGTCGAGCACGCGGAGCGAACGCTCCACCTCGACGGTGAAGTCGACGTGACCCGGGGTGTCGATGATGTTGATGGTGTTGTCGACGCCGTCGACGGCCCAGTGACAGGTCGTCGCGGCCGACGTGATCGTGATGCCGCGCTCCTGCTCCTGCTCCATCCAGTCCATCGTGGCAGCGCCGTCGTGGACCTCACCGATCTTGTAAGACACACCGGTGTAGAACAGGATGCGCTCGGTCGTGGTGGTCTTGCCCGCGTCGATGTGCGCCATGATCCCGATGTTGCGGACCCTGGCGAGGTCAAGGGAGGTTGCAGCCATGGTGGCCAGTCTCTCTCTTTCTTGGTTCTGACGGGGTTCGGACTACCAGCGGTAGTGCGCGAAGGCCTTGTTGGACTCGGCCATCTTGTGGGTGTCCTCGCGACGCTTCACGGAGGCGCCCAGACCGTTGCTGGCGTCCAGGATCTCGTTGAGCAGACGCTCGGTCATGGTCTTCTCGCGACGGGCGCGGGAGTACCCGACCAGCCAGCGCAGGGCCAGCGTGTTGGCGCGGCCCGGCTTGACCTCGACCGGCACCTGGTAGGTGGCGCCACCGACGCGGCGGGACTTGACCTCGAGAGTCGGCTTGACGTTCTCCAGGGCGCGCTTGAGCGCGACCACCGGGTCGTTGCCGGTCTTCTCGCGGACGCCCTCGAGGGCGCCGTACACGATGCGCTCGGCGGTGGAGCGCTTGCCGTGCAGGAGGATCTTGTTGACGAGCTGGGTCACCACAGGGGAGCCGTAAACCGGGTCGATGATGACCGGGCGCTTCGGGGCAGGGCCCTTACGAGGCATCTTTACTTCTCCTTCTTGGCGCCGTAGCGGCTGCGGGCCTGCTTGCGGTTCTTGACACCCTGGGTGTCAAGGGAGCCGCGGATGATCTTGTAGCGCACACCCGGCAGGTCCTTCACACGACCGCCGCGCACGAGCACGATGGAGTGCTCCTGCAGGTTGTGACCCTCACCCGGAATGTAAGCGGTGACCTCGATCCCGCTGGTCAGACGCACACGCGCGACCTTACGCAGAGCCGAGTTCGGCTTCTTGGGGGTGGTCGTGTAGACGCGCGTGCAGACGCCGCGGCGCTGAGGGCTTCCCTTCAGTGCGGGCGTCTTGTTCTTCTCGACCTTGTCCTGCCGGCCCTTTCGGACCAGCTGCTGGATCGTAGGCACCGTTTCTCCGATTCTTTGTGCCAAGGCTGCGTGAAACTAACCTGGTGCGTCTCACCGACTCCCCGACCCACGCGGTCGGGTGTGTCGGACGTCCTGCACATACACCGAGCGATAGACAGCTCGGATGTGTGGAAGCGCGGTATCCCATGCGCGGCGGCCTGACTGCACGCACGCGCGAGAGACCCGGGGACACCCCAGGCACAAGGTCAGAGCGTACCCAGCGGTTGGGCGCGGGTCAAAACCAATGCCTGTGGGCCCTTGGCGGCACTGTCAAGCCGTTGGGCCGAACGGGTGAACCGGGTCGTGTCGGAGACAGGTGGGGCACGGCGGACGCTGCAGGTCGGGGCGGCCGGCGGAGCCGCGCAGTCGAGGCGAGTCGGTCGTGAGTCAGGGGTGGCTGACGCCGAGGACGATCAGCAGGACCCAGAGGGCCGTGCCCATGCTGCCGAGGACAATACCGGCTGTCGCCATGCCCGAGCCTTCCTGGCGCTGGTCGCGCAGCTGGGTTTTGGCCACAATTCCCGTGATCAGGGCCGGAAGACCGGTCAACCCCATGGTGAAGACCTGAGCCAGGCCGAGCAGCAGCGAGGCCACCGCCGCCCCGTTGGTCCGCCTGGGCCGCGGCGGCCAGTACGGCGGGGCGTAGGCCTGCGGCGGCCCCGGGTACGCGTACGGCAGGGCGGGCGGCGCCGTGAACGCGGACGGCAGCGGGCTGCTCATCGGCGTCGGCATCGGGCCGACCGGCAGATCCTGTACCAGAGCGGCCAGTTGGCCGTACGTCTGGGCGCTCTGCGCCGCGCCGACGCGGTCGCTGTACTCCTCGCTGCTCAACCGGCCCTCGGCGAAGGCGGCCTTCAGCACGTCGACCGTCCGCTCCCGGTCCGCCTGCGCGGCCCGCATCGCGGACTGCGGCAGCCCTGCCACCGCCATCGGCGCGGCAGGCACCATCACGACCGGCGGCGCCGGCGCCGGACGCGCAGGCTGTGCCGGCTGACGGTACTGCCACGGACCCATCGGCTGGTTCATCGACACTGCGCCCCTCCCGCTGGATCGACCACCGGCTCCCTCCCCCTGCCTTCGGCGGGGGGACCCGCAGCTTCATAGTGCAAGACGAACGGCGGCCCCGCACGGTGCCGGGGCCACCCGGCGTGGACTGTCGCGCAGTTGTGACAGTCCCTCACCCACCGTGGCAGGCACCGGATGGCCGTCAGGAGCTGCTCTCGACCCGCTCGGCGTAGCGGCGGCGGAGTTCACCCCAGTGCCGGTCCAGCAGCGCCGGGGCGACCTGGGCTCCGTACTGGTTCACAAGGTACTCGCTCAGCTGCTCCGGACCGGGCTCCTGCCCGTGCGCGTCCAGGTAGTTGACCAAGGCGGAGACGAAGAGGTCGAGGTCCTCCGGCTCGTTCTGCCGGGAGAACCAGGCGTCCGGGCCGGGGTTCGGCATCGGCGGCTGCTGGTTGGGCAGCCAGCCGATCCCGCGGGTGGACTGGTCGGCGATGGGGTTTCCCTCAGGCTCCGCGCCGTCGGACAGCTCGGCCGTGCCGTCCGGGTCACCGAGCGGCCGCCGGTGGCGGCTGCGGACGACGGTGTTCAGCGCGTTGAGCGCGAGCTGGTTGACGGGTGGCGCGGCCTGCGCACGGGCGGCCTGGACGCCCGCCTGCGGGTGCAGCGGCTGCTGGGGCTGCGCGGGCTGCTGGGCGGGCTGCGGCCCCGTCTGCGGCGCGTGCTGCTGCTGCGGGTACGGCTGCTGCTGCGGGCTCGCCTGCGGCGCCTGCGCCTGCTGCTGGGCCTGTGCCGGTTGCTGCGGCTGTGCCGGCTGTGCCGGCTGCTGGGCCTGGGCGAACGGGCCGTGCTGCGCGGGCGGCTTCAGCAACGCGTCGGGGCGGCCGTGCTGCGCGGCCTGGGCGTGCTGCTGGACCGGCTGCGGATGCGGCTGGTTGTGGGCGACCGGGGCCTCCAGCGCAGGGGCGTCCTGGTCTCTGGGCCGGACCACGTCCAGGTCGAGCGGCACGCCGTAGCGGGCCAGCTTGAGCGGCAGCAGCATCTCCAGCGGCGCCCGGTAGCGCCAGGCACGGCCGTACTGGGCGCGCAGATGCGTCCGGTAGACCAGGCGGGTCTGCTCCAGTCGCACGACCTCGTCGTAGGAGCGCAGCTCCCACAGCTTCATCCGGCGCCACAGCCGGAAGGTCGGCACCGGCGAGAGGATCCAGCGGATCAGGCGGACCGACTCCATGTACCGGTCGGCCGTGATGTCGGCGATCCGGCCCACCGCGTGGCGCGCCGCCTCGACGATGACGATGAAGAGGAGCGGGATGATCGCGTGCATCGACATGGCGAGCGGGTCGCCGAACGAGGTGGCCGCGTTGAAGACGATCGTCCCGGTGGTCAGCACCCAGGCCGCCTGCCGCAGCAGCGGGAACGGGATCCGCAGCCAGGTCAGCACCAGGTCCAGGGCGAGCAGCACGGCGATGCCGACGTCGACCCCGATCGGGAAGACCCAGGCGAACAGGCCGAAGCCCTTGTGTGTGGCCAGCACGCGAACGGCCGAGTACGAACCGGCGAAGCCGATCCCGGCGATGATGAACGCGCCGACGCCCACCGCGATGATGAGTCGGCGGTGGGTTCTGGTTATCACGGGGCGGTCGGCCATGACGCATGCTCGCTTCGTGCTCGAAGATGATCACTACGGACGGGCGGGCCAAAGCTTGCCATATGCACGCGCAGGACTTGCACTGAGCCCGGACACGATCCAAGAACAGCTCGTCGGACGTGAGTTGACACACCCCTGGCGCCCGACTGGGGATGCTTTCTCCCCATCCGGCAGCGTCCCGCACGGTCCCGCACCTTCCCGCACGGCTGGGAACGGCCGGGAACGGGCTGTCTGAGCGGGCCGTGCACACTTGGAGTCATGCGTGACCACTCCCCCTCCCCCGTCGAGCTCGTCGCCCGCGCGACCGCCCTGGCGACCGGCGCGACGCCCGCGCAGAGCGAACGCGCCGTGGAGGACGCCGCGTCCCTGCTGGCCGCACAGACCACCCTGCGCGCCGGTGTCGACCGTGCGCTGCTGAGCCACGGGGAGACCCTGCTCGGAACGCTCTGGCGCAACCACTGGCGTCCGGCCGACGCCGTGCGCGTGGTGCGACGCGAGCTCGGGTCCGTGCATCTGACCTTCGCCGTGGCGCTGGTCGCAGCCGAGGCGCGGCGCTACCCGCAGGCGACCCTGGACCGCCGCTGGACGGAGCAGCTGCGCGAGCTGGAGGCGAGCACCTGGCAGGGGCCCGAGGACGCCTGGCTGGAGGAGGTGGCCGGGCGTCACCGCCTGGACCGCTTCTCGGCGCTGACCGCACTGCTGGAGCTGGTGCGGCTCTGGTCCTGGCTCCCCCGGCTCACCGGGATCGGCCCCGTCCCGGCGGGCGGCAGCGTTCACGCCGCAGTCACAACGCTCACCGAGCCCGTCCCGGGCGAGCCCAGACTGCTGGCCCGGATCCGGGCGCTGCTGGCCAAGGCGGAGTCCACCGAGTACGCCGAGGAGGCGGAGGCATTCACCGCCAAGGCACAGGAGTTGATGGCCCGTCACAGCATCGACGAGGCCCTGCTCGCCGCGCGCAGCGGTGCCCGCACGCTGCCCGGTGCGATCCGGATCGGTATCGACAACCCGTACGAGTCCGCCAAGGCCCTGCTGCTGGACGCGGTCGCGGACGCCAACCGCGCCCGCTCGGTCTGGGACAAGGCCAACGGCTTCTGCACGGTCGTCGGCTTCGACGCGGACCTGGACGCGGTGGAGCTGCTGTACACCTCGCTGCTGGTCCAGGCGGTCACCGCGATGAACAGCGCGAAGGTCCAACAGCGCGGCCGCAGCAAGGCCTTTCGGCAGTCCTTCCTGGTCTCCTACGCCTCCCGCATCCGCGAGCGGCTCAGCGCGGCGACCGCGCAGGCGCAGGAGGAAGCGGCGGCGGAGCCGGGCACCGGCGACCTCCTCCCGGTCCTGGCGGCCCGCCAGGAGGCCGTGGAGCACCGCACCACGGCGCTCTTCCCGTCACTGAAGAAGGGCCGCTCCATCCGCGTCTCCGACCTCGACGGCTGGACCCAGGGCCGCGAGGCGGCCGACAGGGCCCAGTTGCACCGTCGGGGGCGCGAGGAACTGCGCGAATAGCCACCCTCCCCCACGCTCCCCCACCCGCCCCCGGCGGAACGACGAAGGCCCGGCCCCCCTTTCGGGGAGCCGGGCCTTGCGTCAGTAACTATCAGCCCGTGTACGGGCCGTAGTCGTAGTCGTCCAGCGGGACGGCCTGGCCGGAGCCGGCGCCGAAGGGCGAGTAGTCCATGTCGTCGTAGCCGACGGCGGAGTACATCGCGGCCTTCGCCTCTTCGGTCGGCTCGACCCGGATGTTGCGGTAGCGGGGCAGGCCCGTACCGGCCGGGATGAGCTTACCGAGGATGACGTTCTCCTTGAGGCCCAGCAGCGGGTCGGACTTGGCGTGGATCGCCGCGTCCGTCAGGACCCTGGTCGTCTCCTGGAAGGAGGCGGCCGACAGCCAGGACTCGGTGGCCAGCGAGGCCTTGGTGATACCCATCAGCTGCGGACGGCCGGAGGCGGGGTGACCGCTCTCGGAGACCACACGACGGTTCTCGACCTCGAAGCGACCGCGCTCGACGAGCTCGCCCGGGAGCAGCTCGGCGTCGCCCGACTCGATGATCGTCACACGGCGGAGCATCTGCCGGATGATGATCTCGATGTGCTTGTCGTGGATGGACACACCCTGGGAGTTGTAGACCTTCTGGACTTCCTCCACCAGGTGCACCTGCACCGCGCGCTGACCCATGATGCGCAGCACGTCGTGGGGGTTGATCGTGCCGGCCGTCAGCTTCTCGCCGACGGTGACCGCGGAACCCTCCTCGACCAGCATCTTGACGCGCTTGGAGATCGGGTAGGCGATCTCGTCGCTGCCGTCGTCCGGGGTGACGACGATCTTGCGGGTCTTCTCGGTGTCCTCGATCCGCACGCGGCCGGCGGCCTCGGAGATCGGGGCCACACCACGCGGGTTACGGGCCTCGAAGAGCTCGACGACACGCGGCAGACCCTGGGTGATGTCGTCACCGGCCACACCACCGGTGTGGAAGGTACGCATCGTCAGCTGGGTGCCGGGCTCACCGATGGACTGGGCGGCGATGATGCCGACCGCCTCACCGATGTCGACCAGCTTGCCGGTGGCCAGCGAGCGGCCGTAGCACATGGCGCAGGTGCCGACGGCGGACTCACAGGTCAGGATCGAGCGGATCTTGACCTCGGAGACGCCCAGGCGGACCAGCTCGTCGATCATGACGTCGCCCAGGTCGACCCCGGCCGGGGCCACGACCTGACCGTCCACCACGACGTCCTCGGACAGCGTGCGGGCGTAGACGCTGGTCTCGACGTTGTCGACCTTGCGGAGGGTGCCGTCGGCGCCCACCGTGGCGATCGGCAGCTTGAGACCGCGCTCCGTCTGGCAGTCCTCCTCGCGAATGATGACGTCCTGGGAGACGTCGACCAGACGACGGGTGAGGTAGCCGGAGTCGGCGGTACGCAGGGCGGTGTCGGCCAGACCCTTACGGGCACCGTGGGTGGAGATGAAGTACTCCAGCACGGAGAGACCCTCACGGAACGACGCCTTGATGGGTCGCGCGATCGTCTCGTTCTTGGCGTTCGACACCAGACCACGCATACCGGCGATCTGACGCATCTGCATCATGTTTCCACGAGCACCCGAGTCGACCATCATGAAGATGGGGTTCGTCTTCGGGAAGTTCTCGTTCATGGCCTCGGCAACCTCGTTGGTCGCCTTGGTCCAGATCGCGACGAGCTCCTGCTGGCGCTCGTCACGGGTGATCAGACCGCGCTCGTACTGCTTCTGGACCTTCTCGGCCTGAGCCTCGTAGCCCTCGAGGATCTGCGGCTTGCTCGGCGGCACGACGACGTCCGAGATGGACACCGTGACGCCGGAGCGGGTCGCCCAGTGGAAACCGGCGGCCTTGAGGTTGTCCAGGGTCGCCGCGACGGTGACCTTGGGGTAGCGCTCGGCCAGGTCGTTGACGATCGCCGAGAGCTGCTTCTTGCCGATCTCGTAGTCGACGAACGGGTAGTCCTCGGGCAGCAGCTCGTTGAAGAGCGCGCGGCCCAGGGTCGTCCGCAGACGCAGCGGGTCGCCCTCCGACCAGGTCGGCTTGCCGTCCTCGTCGACCGGCGGCGTCCAGCCGCGCGGCGGAACCGTGCCGGCGGGCAGACGCAGGTCGATCGGAGCCTGCAGGTCCAGCTCGCGGGAGTCGAAGGCCATGATGGCCTCCGAGGTCTGGCCGAAGGCACGGCCGACGCCCTTGAGCGTGTCCAGGTCGCGGTCGCTGGTCAGGAAGAACAGACCCAGCACCATGTCCTGCGTCGGCATGGTGACCGGGCGACCGTCAGCCGGCTTGAGGATGTTGTTCGAGGACAGCATCAGGATGCGGGCCTCGGCCTGCGCCTCCGCGGAGAGCGGCAGGTGGACGGCCATCTGGTCACCGTCGAAGTCCGCGTTGAACGCGGTGCAGACGAGCGGGTGGATCTGGATGGCCTTGCCCTCGACCAGCTGCGGCTCGAAGGCCTGGATGCCGAGGCGGTGCAGCGTCGGCGCACGGTTCAGCAGAACCGGGTGCTCGGCGATGACCTCTTCGAGCACGTCCCACACGACCGGACGGGCACGCTCGACCATGCGCTTGGCCGACTTGATGTTCTGCGCGTGGTTCAGGTCGACCAGGCGCTTCATCACGAACGGCTTGAAGAGCTCCAGCGCCATGGCCTTCGGCAGACCGCACTGGTGCAGCTTGAGCTGCGGGCCGACGACGATGACCGAACGGGCCGAGTAGTCGACGCGCTTGCCGAGCAGGTTCTGACGGAAACGACCCTGCTTGCCCTTCAGCATGTCGCTGAGGGACTTCAGCGGGCGGTTGCCCGGACCGGTGACCGGACGGCCACGACGGCCGTTGTCGAACAGCGAGTCCACGGCCTCCTGGAGCATGCGCTTCTCGTTGTTGACGATGATCTCGGGCGCGCCGAGGTCGAGAAGCCGCTTCAGGCGGTTGTTGCGGTTGATGACGCGGCGGTACAGGTCGTTCAGGTCGGAGGTCGCGAAGCGGCCACCGTCCAGCTGCACCATCGGACGCAGGTCCGGCGGGATGACCGGGACGCAGTCCAGCACCATGCCGGCCGGCTTGTTGTTGGTCTGCAGGAAGGCGGAGACGACCTTGAGACGCTTCAGGGCGCGGGTCTTCTTCTGACCCTTGCCCGTCTTGATGATCTCGCGGAGCTTCTCGGCCTCCTCCTCCAGGTCGAAGGACTCGAGGCGCTTCTGCAGCGCCGCGGCACCCATGGAACCCATGAAGTAGGTGCCGAAGCGGTCGCGCAGCTCGCGGTAGAGCAGCTCGTCGCCCTCGAGGTCCTGGACCTTGAGGGACTTGAAGCGCGCCCACACCTCGTCGAGGCGGTCCAGCTCGCGCTGGTTGCGGTCGCGCAGCTGCTTCATCTCGCGCTCGGCGCCCTCGCGCACCTTGCGGCGCACGTCGGCCTTGGCACCCTCGGCCTCCAGCTCGGCCAGGTCGGCCTCGAGCTTCTTGGCGCGGGACTCCAGGTCGGAGTCGCGGCGCTGCTCGATCTGCTGGCGCTCCACGGAGACCTGGGCCTCCAGGGAGGGCAGGTCACGGGTGCGGCGCTCCTCGTCCACCCACGTGATCATGTAGGCGGCGAAGTAGATGACCTTCTCCAGGTCCTTGGGAGCAAGGTCCAGGAGGTAGCCGAGGCGCGAAGGAACGCCCTTGAAGTACCAGATGTGGGTGACGGGGGCGGCCAGCTCGATGTGGCCCATCCGCTCACGACGCACCTTGGCGCGAGTGACCTCGACGCCGCAGCGCTCACAGATGATGCCCTTGAAGCGGACGCGCTTGTACTTACCGCAGTAGCACTCCCAGTCCCGGGTGGGGCCGAAGATCTTCTCGCAGAAGAGCCCGTCCTTTTCCGGCTTGAGGGTGCGGTAGTTGATGGTCTCGGGCTTCTTGACCTCGCCGTGGGACCACTGACGGATGTCGTCAGCGGTGGCCAGGCCGATTCGCAGCTCATCGAAGAAGTTGACGTCGAGCACTCTCGTCAATCCCTTTCGTCACCCCAGAAGGCGGGGCGGGGGTCGAAAACGTCTGTCTGGTCTGAAAGGGGGGCCTGGGGGCGGCGGGCCGACCTTGCTTGTGTGGAGGTCGGCCCAACCCCCCTGTCAGACCTCTTCGACGCTGCTCGGCTCGCGCCGGGACAGGTCGATACCGAGCTCCTCCGCGGCGCGGAACACGTCCTCGTCGGAGTCACGCATCTCGATGGACATACCGTCGGACGACAGCACCTCCACGTTCAGGCAGAGCGACTGCATCTCCTTGATGAGGACCTTGAAGGACTCGGGGATGCCGGGCTCGGGGATGTTCTCGCCCTTGACGATGGCCTCGTAGACCTTCACGCGGCCGAGGACGTCGTCGGACTTGATGGTGAGGAGTTCCTGGAGGGCGTACGCGGCGCCGTAGGCCTCGAGGGCCCACACCTCCATCTCACCGAAGCGCTGACCACCGAACTGCGCCTTACCACCCAGCGGCTGCTGGGTGATCATCGAGTACGGACCGGTCGAACGGGCGTGCAGCTTGTCGTCGACCAGGTGGTGCAGCTTGAGGATGTACATGTAGCCGATCGAGATCGGCATCGGGAACGGCTCGCCGGAGCGGCCGTCGAACAGCCGGGCCTTGCCGGTGGAGTTCACCAGGCGCTCACCGTCACGGGTGAGCGTGGTGTTGTCCAGCATGCCGGTGATCTCGTCCTCGCGGGCGCCGTCGAAGACCGGGGTGGCCAGGTTGGTGCCCGGCTCCGCCGTGTCGGCGCCGATCTTCTGCAGACGACGGGCCCACTCCTCGGCGATGCCCGAGACGTCCCAGCCGGTCTTGGCGAGCCAGCCGAGGTGGGTCTCCAGCACCTGTCCCGGGTTCATTCGGGACGGGACACCGAGGGGGTTGAGCACGATGTCGACCGGGGTGCCGTCCTCCAGGAACGGCATGTCCTCGACCGGCAGGATCTTGGAGATGACACCCTTGTTGCCGTGGCGGCCGGCGAGCTTGTCACCGTTGGTGATCTTGCGCTTCTGTGCCACGTAGACGCGGACCAGCTGGTTCACGCCCGGGGGCAGCTCGTCGCCCTCCTCGCGGTCGAAGACGCGCACGCCGATGACCTTGCCGGACTCACCGTGCGGGACCTTCAGCGAGGTGTCACGGACCTCACGGGCCTTCTCACCGAAGATCGCGCGCAGCAGGCGCTCCTCCGGCGTCAGCTCGGTCTCACCCTTCGGCGTGACCTTGCCGACGAGGATGTCACCGGTGGTGACATCGGCACCGATGCGGATGATGCCGCGCTCGTCCAGGTCCGCCAGGACCTCCTCGGAGACGTTCGGGATGTCCCGGGTGATCTCCTCGGGGCCGAGCTTGGTGTCACGGGCGTCGACCTCGTGCTCCTCGATGTGGATCGAGGAGAGGACGTCGTCCTGCACGAGGCGCTGCGACAGGATGATCGCGTCCTCGTAGTTGTGACCCTCCCACGGCATGAACGCCACGAGCAGGTTCTTGCCGAGGGCCATCTCGCCCTCGTCGGTGCAGGGACCGTCGGCCAGCACCTGGCCGGCGATCACGCGGGCGCCCTCGTCCACGATGACCTTCTGGTTGAAGGCCGTGCCCTGGTTGGAGCGGGTGAACTTGGCGACCCGGTAGGTGGTGTAGGTGCCGTCGTCGTTGGCGACCGTGACGTAGTCCGCGGAGACCTCCTGGACCACACCGTCCTTCTCGGCGGAGATGACGTCGGCGGCGTCGACCGCGGCGCGGTACTCCATGCCGGTGCCGACCAGCGGCGACTCGCTCTTCAGCAGCGGGACGGCCTGACGCATCATGTTCGAGCCCATGAGCGCACGGTTGGCGTCGTCGTGCTCGAGGAACGGGATCATGGCGGTCGCGACCGACACCATCTGGCGCGGCGAGACATCCATGTAGTCGATCTCGACACCGGGGATGTAGTCGATCTCGCCGCCACGGCGACGGACCAGGACACGGGCCTCGGCGAAGTGGTTGTCGTCCGTCAGCGGCGCGTTGGCCTGCGCGATGACGAAGCGGTCCTCCTCGTCGGCGGTCAGGTAGTCGAGGTCGTCGGTGACGACACCCTCGACGACGCGACGGTACGGCGTCTCCACGAAGCCGAAGGCGTTGACCCGGCCGTAGGAGGCGAGCGAACCGATCAGACCGATGTTCGGGCCTTCCGGGGTCTCGATCGGGCACATGCGTCCGTAGTGGGACGGGTGCACGTCACGGACCTCGAAGCCGGCACGCTCACGGGAGAGACCACCGGGGCCCAGCGCGGACAGACGACGCTTGTGGGTCAGACCCGACAGCGGGTTCGTCTGGTCCATGAACTGGGACAGCTGGCTGGTGCCGAAGAACTCCTTGATGGAGGCGACGACCGGCCGGATGTTGATCAGGGTCTGCGGCGTGATCGCCTCGACGTCCTGGGTGGTCATGCGCTCGCGCACGACACGCTCCATACGGGCGAGACCCGTACGGACCTGGTTCTGGATCAGCTCGCCGACGTTGCGCAGACGGCGGTTGCCGAAGTGGTCGATGTCGTCGTCCTCGATGACGATCGTCGAGCCGTTCGGCGCCTGCTGCTCGGTCTCACCGGCGTGCAGGGCGACCAGGTACTTGATCGTCGCGATGATGTCGTCGACGGTCAGCACGCCGGAGTCGAGACCCTGGCCGACGCCCAGCTTCTTGTTGATCTTGTACCGGCCGACCTTGGCGAGGTCGTAGCGCTTCGGGTTGAAGTAGAGGTTCTCCAACAGCGTCTGCGCGGCCTCGCGGGTCGGCGGCTCGCCAGGACGCAGCTTGCGGTAGATGTCGAGCAGCGCGTCGTCCTGGCCCTGGGTGTGGTCCTTCTCCAGGGTGGCCCGCATCGACTCGTACTGGCCGAACTCCTCCAGAATCTGCTCGGAGGTCCAACCGAGGGCCTTGAGCAGAACAGTGATCGACTGCTTGCGCTTACGGTCGATGCGCACACCGACCATGTCGCGCTTGTCGATCTCCATCTCCAGCCAGGCACCACGGGACGGGATGACCTTGGCGGAGTAGATGTCCTTGTCCGAGGTCTTGTCCAGGGTCGTGTCGAAGTACACGCCGGGGGAGCGGACCAGCTGGGACACGACGACACGCTCGGTGCCGTTGATGACGAAGGTGCCCTTGTTGGTCATCAGGGGGAAGTCACCCATGAAGACCGTCTGGGACTTGATCTCACCAGTCTCGTTGTTGGTGAACTCGGCGGTGACGAAGAGCGGGGCCGCGTACGTGAAGTCGCGGTCCTTGCACTCGTCGATCGAGTTCTTCGGGGGCTCGAAACGGTGGTCGCGGAAGGTCAGCGACATCGACCCCGAGAAGTCCTCGATCGGGGAGATCTCCTCGAAGATCTCCTCCAGGCCGGACTTGGTCGGGACGTTGTGACCGTCGGCGAGTGCGTTCTCCACTCGCGCCTTCCACGCGGCATTGCCGAGGAGCCAGTCAAAGCTCTCGGTCTGGAGTGCCAGAAGGTTCGGAACCTCGAGGGGCTCCTTGATCTTCGCGAAGGAAATGCGGAGCGGTGCGGTGGATGCGGAGGTGTTCGAGGCGTTGCGCGAGGCGGCCAAGAGGGGGTCCTTCCGAGGGCTCGGACTCACTACGCGCGTACCGGGCCCGCCCCTCGCACGGGTAGCATCCGCGCTCTCGCACCAACTCCGAGACCAAGCCGTTCGGCCTGGTCGGAGGCGGTGCGCGGGCGGGGTGCCACCCCTGGTCAGGGCAGCGCAGACTCCGGGCGACGAGTCACGGAGCAGCTAAAAGGCAGCGCAAAGGGACAGTGTAGCCAACGGCTGCACTGCTGTCCAGTCCGGATTCGGAGACCGAATCGTCGAACTCCCAACTTCGCGGGCCGACCCCTCCCGGGGCAGCCACATCCGTCCACAGAGGGCGGTCACTGCGTCACGTGATGGATGCTTCCCACCACGACGCGAATCCATGCCTCGTGCTGCCTACTCACTCAAGACCTCGCGTCCTGAGAATTGCGCGCCGCGTGCCGTTCGTCAAGGGCGTGCGGGTGTCCGGCTCGGTTACGCACCGACATCACCGCTGCTCGCTCCCTGGTTCCGCCCAGCTCCCGCCCGTGTCCCCACGGGCTCTCGCAACGTCGATCACCTTACTCGCCTCGACTGACAACCGGGAGCACCGCTACGCCGGATGGACTGAAACGACGTCACCTCGGACAAAAAGAAACAGGGGCGATCACTCGGAAGAGTGATCGCCCCTGTCTCAGAGCGCTCGGGCCTGAGTCCCTGGGGACTCAGCCCGCTCGGACCAGAAGGTCCGAAAGGTCTTACTTGACCTCGACGGACGCGCCAGCGGCCTTGAGGGACTCGGCGGCCTTCTCAGCGGCCTCCTTGGTGGCCTTCTCCAGAACCGGCTTCGGCGTACCGTCGACCAGGTCCTTGGCCTCCTTGAGGCCCAGGGAGGTCAGCTCGCGCACGACCTTGATGACCTGGATCTTCTTCTCGCCGGCGCCGGTGAGGATGACGTCGAACTCGTCCTTCTCCTCAGCAGCCTCGGCGGCCGGGGCACCCGGGCCACCAACGACGGCAACGGCGGCCGGGGCGGCAGCGGTGACGTCGAACTTCTCCTCGAAAGCCTTCACGAACTCGGAGAGCTCGATGAGGGTCATCTCCTCGAACTGCGCGAGCAGGTCGTCCTGGCTGAGCTTCGCCATGATCTTGGCGTCCTTCCACTAAGTCGGCTGGTGCCGGATGTAATGAACGGCGGGCGTGCACGGCCCGCTGCGAGAACGGATTACTCCGCGGCGGGAGCCTCGTCCTCGACGGCGGGGGCCGGCGTACCGGCACCGCCCTGCTCCTCCACCTTGGCGCGCAGCGCCTCGACGGTGCGAACAAGCTTCGACGGCAGTGCCTGGAAGAGCGCAGCAGCCGAGGACTGCTTGGCCTTCATGGCGCCGGCGAGCTTGGAGAGCAGCACCTCGCGGGACTCGAGGTCCGCGAGCTTCTTGATCTCGTCACCCGTGAGCGGCTTGCCGTCAAGCACACCGCCCTTGATGACGAGCGCCGGGTTCTCCTTGGCGAAGTCACGCAGAGCCTTGGCCGACTCCACCGGGTCACCGGTGACGAAGGCAACCGCCGTCGGACCGTTGAACTGGTCGTCCAGCGTGGTGATCCCGGCCTCGTTGGCCGCGATCTTGGTCAGCGTGTTCTTCACCACGGCGTACTGGGCGTTAGCGCCGAGCGAGCGACGCAGCGTCTTCAGCTGCGCCACGGTCAGACCGCGGTACTCGGTCAGCACGGCCGCGTTCGAACCGCGGAACTTGTCCGTGAGCTCGGCGACGGCGGCAGCCTTGTCGGGCCTTGCCATAGGCTTACGCCTCCTTCCGTGATGTCGATGCGGGGCCGACCAGTGAGTCGACCTGCCAAGCGCATGTCCGCCGGAAGGAGAAGGGCGAAGTCCCGAAAACTACGACGAGCCCCGGCGCAGGCGCACGGGGCTCGGACCAACAGCTCTACGCTGCGCGGAACGCGGCGGAGCGGTCGGGACGAATGTCCTCGAATCAACCTGCGCGGGCCGTCCGCAGCATTCGCTGTGCGGATCCTTCGGTCCTCGGCACCCTTGCGGGCACACGGGGACAACCAGCGGTCAGTGGCTTGGTTCGAAGACTACGTGACCGACCGCCCGGGGGGCAAATCGCCCTCCGGGCGGTCGGCGGAATTCAGGAACTGGAGCCCGATCCGAGCCCGGCGCCGTTCAGCAGGGAGCTCATGTCCACCGTGTCCGACGCGGGCGGTGGGGTGACCGTGACCGGCGCGGTGCTGTAGTCGGAGTAGTCCACCGTGGCCGTGAGCGCGACCGAGGAAGAGGCAGGGGTGGACTCGACCATGCGCACCGGCAGGTTCTGCGCATTGACCCAGAAGTCCAGGTTGACAGTGCCGATGCCGCTCCCGGCCATCTTGCTGGCCAGCGACTTGAGCTGCGGGTTCTCGGCCGTCGCGAGTTTGGCCATGTCCGCTGTGCCGGAGTAGTGGGTCGTCGCAACACCATCGACCGTCTCCGGACCGACCCGCTTGATGTCGGGCGAGGATGTGAAGAGCGCCACCTGGGTGGCCGGGTCCTGGCCGTTGCTCTGGTTGTACACGGACGCCAGAGCCGGGTCCTGGGAGAAGTCCAACTTCATCCAGTGCTTGCCCTTGAACGCGGCCGGAGCAGAGCCGCTGTACCCCATATACATGGTGGTGCCGGAGAGCAGCATGTGCACCGCGCCAGCAGGCGTCGTGGCCGTCTTCGGCATCATCATCGTCAGGTTCACAGCCGCGGGCTTCCAGGACGTCTGGCCGTTCGCGGTGACGGTCACGGACGTACCTTCGGCGGTCATGTGTTCGTTCAGCTGCATCCTGACCGAGGTGTACTGCTGCGTGGCCTTGGTCGTCAGCGACATGGCGTCGGCGACAGTCTGCACGGCCTGCCCGGCACCGGCCACGACACCGCCTGCGGCCTGCTTCGCCGCGCTGCAGGCGGACACGCCGACCAGCGCGAGGGCAACCGTGGTGGCGGCTACGAGCGTACGGGTGTGGCGCATTGAGGGTCCCTCCCCTGATTTTCAACTGTGCCGGGCAGACGTTACTCCTGCGCCTACAAACAGCGACGGGCCGGTACCCACTCCGTTAGGAGCTGGTACCGGCCCGTTACAGACCTACGTGGCTGAGGTGACTCAGACCGACGCTGAGCTTGATGCGGCGTCTTGCCGCCCTCGCTCGTCCCTCGCTCGGTCGTCAGACCGACGCGGGGTCCTCCTCGACGAGGAGGTTGCGCGTGCGGTTCGGGTCGACCTGGATGCCGGGGCCCATCGTGGTGCTGATGGCGATCTTCTTGATGTAGCGGCCCTTGGCGGCGGACGGCTTGGCCCGGAGGACCTCCTCCATCGCCGCGGCGTAGTTCTCGACCAGCTTCTCGGTGTCGAACGACGTCTTGCCGATGATCAGGTGCAGGTTCGAGTGCTTGTCGACGCGGAACTCGATCTTGCCGCCCTTGATCTCGGTGACAGCCTTCGCCACGTCGACGGTGACGGTGCCGGTCTTCGGGTTCGGCATCAGACCACGCGGACCGAGCACGCGGCCCAGGCGGCCGACCTTGCCCATGAGGTCCGGGGTGGCGACGACGGCGTCGAAGTCCAGGCGACCCTTGGCGACCTCGTCGATCAGCTCGTCGGCACCGACGATGTCGGCGCCCGCAGCCTCCGCAGCCGCGGCACGGTCACCGGTCGCGAAGACCAGGACCCGGGCGGTCTTGCCGGTGCCGTGCGGAAGGTTGACGGTGCTGCGGACCATCTGGTCGGCCTTGCGCGGGTCGACACCCAGGCGCATGGCGACCTCGACGGTCGAGTCGAACTTGGTGGTGGAGGTCTCCTTGGCGAGGCGGAGGGCCTCGAGGGGGGCGTACAGACGCTCGCGGTCGATCTTTGCGTCCGCGGCAGTCAGAGCCTTGCTGCGCTTCACTGCTGCTCCTACTGAATATTTCTTGGCGTGGAGTCGTGGTTGTGACGGGCCGCGCCCGGCCCTACCACGGGAAAAGCTCTACCGAGGGGTTCAGCCCTCGACGGTGATGCCCATCGAACGAGCGGTACCCGCGATGATGCGCGAGGCCATCTCGATGTCGTTGGCGTTCAGGTCGGGCATCTTGGTGGTGGCGATCTCACGGACCTGGGCAGCCGTGATCTTGGCGACCTTGGTCTTGTGCGGCTCGCCGGAGCCCTTCTCCACGCCCGCAGCCTTGAGGATCAGCTTGGCGGCCGGCGGAGTCTTGGTGATGAAGGTGAAGGAGCGGTCCTCATAGACCGTGATCTCCACCGGGATCACCATGCCACGCTGCGACTCGGTGGCCGCGTTGTAGGCCTTGCAGAACTCCATGATGTTGACGCCGTGCTGACCCAGGGCCGGGCCGACGGGCGGCGCGGGGTTGGCCGCACCAGCGTTGATCTGGAGCTTGATAAGCCCCGTGACCTTCTTCTTCTTGGGAGGCATGCTCTCTCCGGGTCCTTACGAGAGGTGTTCCCGACCGGCGCGCGACAGCGCACCAGCGGGGCCTTGGATAACCGTGTGGCTTCGGCGGGGGCTCAGAAAGCCGGCCCGCACTGCACACACATCCAACCAGGATAGACCGAGACCCCGCCCAGCCCGAAATCCGGACGGCCCCGCACCCCTCAGTGAGGGGCGCGGGGCCGTCGGACGACGTGAGTCGGACGTCAGTCGTTCTTGGCGATCTGGTCGAAGGAGAGCTCGACCGGCGTCTCGCGACCGAAGATCTCGACGAGGCCCTTGACCTTCTTCGAGTCCGGGTTGATCTCGTTGATGGTGGCCTGCAGCGTGGCGAACGGACCGTCGGTGACGGTGACCGAGTCGCCGACCTCGAAGTCGAGGACCTGGACCTCGCTCGGACGGACCGGGCTCGGCTTGCCGGCCTCCTTGGCGGCGGCGCGCTCGACGTCGGGGGCGAGCATCTTGACGACCTCGTCCAGCGTCAGCGGGTACGGGTCGTAGGCGTTGCCGACGAAGCCGGTGACGCCGGGGGTGTTGCGGACGACGCCCCAGGACTCGTTCGTCAGGTCCATGCGCACCAGCACGTAGCCGGGGAGCTTGTTCTGGCGGATCGTCTTGCGGTCGCCGTTCTTGATCTGGACGACCTCTTCCTGTGGCACCTCGGCCTGGTAGATGTAGTCCTCGACGTTCAGCGAGACAGCGCGCTGCTCCAGGTTGGCCTTCACCCGGTTCTCGTAGCCGGCGTAGGTGTGGATCACGTACCACTCGCCCGGCGCCGTGCGCAGCTCCTCACGGAAGGCGACCACGGGGTCGATGTCGACGCCGTCCTCTTCGGTGACCGCGGCGGACGCCTCCTCGAAGGCCTCCGTGGCGGAGGACTCGTCGCCGGTGACGACGCTCATGGCCTCCTCCTCCGCGGAGCGGCCGGCCGCTTCCTCGGCAGCCTCGTTCTCGTCGACGTCGGAATCGGCGTTGTCGACGATCTCCTCGGCGGAGTCGTCGCCCCACGCCTGCTCTTCGGCCTCCTGGGCCTCAGCGGCGTCGTACGAGTGGGACTCAGACACGTTGGCTGCTTCTTCCTGCTTGTGAACGGTCGGTGGATTCCACGATACCGACTCAACGTTAGCGGAGCGCCCGGACAGCTCGGGTCGGGGCGCGGAGCAAGCCAGCGGAGAGGTGCGACGCCGGGACTGTGAGGACGCGCGGTCGGGCCGAAAGAGCCGACTCGGCTCAACTCCGACCAGCTCGGGTCGGCTCAGCCGAAGAGGATCGAGGCGAGCTTCACGAAGCCGGTGTCGAGGCCGTAGACCAGCGCCATGATCACCAGCACGAAGACGATGACCACCGAGGTGTAGGAGGTCAGCTCGTTGCGGGTCGGCCAGACGACCTTGCGCAGTTCCGCGATGATCTGGCGGTAGAGACGCGCGCTGCGCGCAAAGACGTTCGGTCGCTTCTCGCGGCCCCGGCCGCCCTTACCCTCAGGGTCGGCGGACTTGCGAGCACGCTTCCGGTCACGACGGGAGAGATCCTCGTCGCCGGAGCCACCCGAACCACTCTCAGGTGTGGCGGTGGAGCCTACGGTCTCCGTCACTAGTCCCTCACCTGAAATCGGGTACCCGTAGGGGCACCCGTGAACCACGGGGCCCCTGATTGCACTGCTGACGGTACCGCCTGTACGAAGTTTCCGACAGGGCGGACAGCAGGGCCGGAGGGACTTGAACCCCCAACAACCGGTTTTGGAGACCGGTGCTCTACCAATTGAGCTACGACCCTTTGGAGTCCGTGTAGCGAACTCGCGGTGACCAACCTACAGCATCGGACGGTCGGCAGGTTCGCTGCCGGGCCCGCGCCGTCGGTGGGCTTCCAACGAGGGTTGAGTGTAGAGGGGACACGGCGTGCGCGTCGAATGAGTACCGCCGAGTACCCCGTGGGTCTCGCGTGGGTCCCGCGTGCCGAACTCGTTCGGGTCGCATCGCGGAATGCCTCCGCCACCTCTCCCTGCGTCTGCGAGCATGCAGTCATGAGCGCTGTCTCCCCTGACCCCAGCATCCGTCCCGCCGACCGCCGGGTCTCGGCCCGGATCGGCGCCATCGCCGAGTCGGCCACCCTCGCCGTGGACGCCAAGGCCAAGGCCCTCAAGGCCGCCGGCCGCCCGGTGATCGGCTTCGGCGCGGGCGAGCCCGACTTCCCGACGCCGGACTACATCGTCCAGGTCGCGGTCGACGCCTGCCGTGACCCGAAGAACCACCGCTACACCCCGGCCGGCGGCCTGCCCGAGCTCAAGCAGGCGATCGTCGACAAGACGCTGCGCGACTCCGGCTGGTCCGTGGAGCCCTCCCAGATCCTGGTCACCAACGGTGGCAAGCAGGCCATCTACGAGGCCTTCGCCGCGATCCTCGACCCCGGCGACGAGGTGATCGTGCCCGCGCCGTACTGGACCACCTACCCCGAGTCGATCCAGCTCGCGGGCGGTGCCCCGGTCGTCGTCGTGGCCGACGAGACCACCGGCTACAAGGTCTCCGTCGAGCAGCTGGAGGCCGCGCGCACGGAGAACACCAAGGTGCTGCTCTTCGTCTCCCCCTCCAACCCGACGGGCGCGGTCTACACCCGCGCCGAGGTCGAGGCGGTCGGCCGCTGGGCGGCCGAGCACGGCCTGTGGGTGCTGACGGACGAGATCTACGAGCACCTGGTCTACGGCGACGCGGAGTTCGTCTCGCTGCCGGTGGCGGTGCCGGAGCTGGCCGACAAGTGCATCGTGGTCAACGGCGTGGCCAAGACCTACGCGATGACCGGCTGGCGGGTCGGGTGGGTGATCGGCCCCAAGGACGTCATCAAGGCGGCCACCAACCTGCAGTCGCACGCCACCTCCAACGTCAGCAACGTCGCCCAGCGTGCGGCACTGGCCGCCGTCGCGGGCGACCTGACCGCGGTCGACGAGATGAAGGTCGCCTTCGACCGGCGCCGTCGCACGATCGTCTCGATGCTGAACGAGATCCCCGGCGTGGTCTGCCCCGAGCCGGAGGGCGCGTTCTACGCCTATCCGTCGGTCAAGGGCCTGCTGGGCAAGGCGATCCGTGGCCGTCGCCCGGCCACGTCCGCCGAGCTCGCCGCGCTGATCCTGGACGAGGTCGAGGTCGCGGTCGTCCCGGGCGAAGCCTTCGGCACCCCGGGCTACCTCCGGCTCAGCTACGCGCTGGGCGACGAGGACCTCGTCGAGGGCGTGACCCGCGTGCAGAAGCTGCTCGCCGAGGCGCAGTAGTCGCTCTCTCAGCTGGTTGCACTACTCAGGGGCGCGGGCTCTGCTGATCTGCGGCTCCGCCGCGTGGCTGCGTGGCGCGTGGCGCGGCAAAGCAGAGCCCCGCGCCCCTGACGCTTTCCACCTCTCCCTTGTCTCTTGCCCAAAGATCACTCGATCGGGCGGCCGGAAATTGTTGTTTCCCTTCCGCCCCGTCGATGCGCGAGGATCTGTGGATGGAACAGGTCCTTGCCCCGTCCCGTCCCGTCACCGAGCCCGCGCAGCGCGATCTGCGTCTGCTGCCCAAGGCGCATCTGCACCTGCACTTCACCGGCTCCATGCGCCCCGCCACCCTGATGGAGCTCGCCGACAAGCACGGCGTCCGTCTGCCGGAGGCGCTCAGCTCCGGGGAGCCGCCCAAACTGCGGGCGACGGACGAGCGGGGTTGGTTCCGGTTCCAGCGGCTGTACGACTCCGCCCGCTCCGTACTGCGGGACGAGGAGGACATCCGGCGGCTGGTGCACGAGGCCGCGGAGGACGAGCGTGCCGACGGCTCGGGGTGGCTGGAGATCCAGGTCGACCCGACCTCCTACGCGCCGCGGCTGGGTGGCCTGATCCCCGCGCTGGAGCTGGTACTTGACGCCGTCGACGAGGCCTCGCGGATGTCCGGGGTCGGCATCCGGGTCCTGGTTGCCGCCAACCGCATGAAGCACCCGCTGGACGCCCGCACCCTGGCCCGTCTCGCCGTCCGCTACGCCGACCAGGGCGTGGTCGGCTTCGGTCTCTCCAACGACGAACGGCGCGGGCTCGCGCGCGACTTCGACCGCGCCTTCCGGATCGCCACCGATGCCGGGCTGCTGGCCGCCCCGCACGGCGGGGAGCTGGCCGGGCCCTCGAGCATCCGGTCGTGCCTGGACGACCTGGGCGCGGGCCGGGTGGGCCACGGCGTCCGCGCCGCGGAGAGCCCGGCGCTACTGCGTCGCCTCGCTGAGGACCAGGTCACCTGCGAGGTGTGTCCGGCGTCCAACGTCGCGCTGGGCGTCTACGAGCACCCGCAGGACGTGCCGCTGCGCAGGCTCTTCGACGCGGGAGTGCCGATGGCGCTCGGCGCGGACGACCCGCTGCTCTTCGGCTCGCGTCTGGCCGAGCAGTACGAACTGGCGCGCGAGCACCACGGTTTCACCGACGAGGAGTTGGCCGAGCTGGCCCGCCAGAGCATCCGCGGTTCGCTGGCGCCGGAGCCGGTCCAGGGCCGGTTGCTGGCCGGGGTGGACGCCTGGCTGGAGGCCCCGGCCGGATAGGCCGCCTGCGTCAAGTGCGGCACCCGCGGCTTGGGGTGACATTCCGTCGTCCGTTCGTGATGGGATGGACATGACCGAATGTCGCCCGTGCAGCAGGAGTATCCATGATCGAGGCGCGCGGCCTGACCAAGCGCTACGGCGCCAAAACAGCCGTCGACAACCTCAGTTTCCAGGTTCGCCCCGGTATCGTCACCGGATTCCTCGGGCCCAACGGCTCCGGGAAGTCCACAACGATGCGCATGATCCTGGGACTTGACTCACCGAGCTCCGGAGGCGTCACCGTCGGCGGCCAGCCGTTCAAACAACTCGCCAATCCGGCACGGACCGTGGGCGCGCTGCTCGACGCCAAGTCGATGCACCCCGGCCGCAGCGCACGGGCGAACCTGCTCAGCCTCGCCAGGCTCAGCGGGCTGCCTGGCCGCCGGGTGGACGAGGTACTGGCTCAGGTAGGTCTGCAGGAGGTGGGCGGGCGGCGCGCGGGGGGCTTCTCGCTCGGTATGGGCCAGCGGCTCGGCATCGCCGCCGCACTGCTGGGTGACCCGCAGGTGCTGATGCTGGACGAGCCGGTCAACGGTCTCGACCCGGAGGGCGTGCTCTGGGTGCGCCAACTGATACGCAGCTGGGCCTCGGAAGGCCGCACGGTCTTCGTCTCCAGCCACCTGATGAGCGAGATGGCGCTGACCGCCGACCACCTGGTCATCATCGGTCAGGGCAAGCTGCTGGCCGACATGAGCCTGCAGGGCTTCATCCAGCAGTATTCGTCGGGTTATGTCGGCGTCCGCACCCCGCCGGAGGACTCCGCCCGCCTGGTGGGCGTGCTCTCGGCGGCGGGCGGCAACGCCCAGCCGAACCCGGACGGTTCGCTGAAGGTCACGGGGCTGGAGGCCAACCGGATCAGCGAGCTGGCCCACGCACAGGGCATCCGCCTGCTCGAACTCTCGCCGCAGCAGGCCTCCTTGGAGGAGGCGTACATGCGGATGACCCAGCACGCGGTCGAGTACCGCGCGTCCGGGCCGGGGGCCGTGCCGCAGGGCGCAGGCCCGGGCTACCCGCAGCCGGGGGCCATGCAGGCGCCGGCGGGCATGCAGGCGCCCCCGCCCATGGGCTACGGGCCCACACCGGGCCAACCCGTCCCGTACGGTCAGCCGGCTCAGGCTCCGCAAGCCGCGCCGCCCGGCTACGGGTTCCCGCCCACCGCGGGCGGTCCCGCCCAGCAGCCGCAGTACCAGCCGCAGCAGGTCAACCCCTATGCGACGAAGAGCGAGGGATGAGCGTGTCGCAGCCGTACCCCCCGACGTACCCGCCGCAGGGCGCACCCGCCCCCGCGCCCGGCTACGCACCGCAGCCCGGCTTCCCGCCGCAGTCCGGCTACGCACCGCAGCCCGGTTTCCCACCGCAGGGCCAAACGCCACCGCAGGGCCAGATGCCGGGGCAGGGGCAGATGCCGGGACAGTTCCCGGGTCAGCCGCCGGTCCAGCCCGCGCGCACTCCCGGCATGGCCGGGGCCGCTGAGCGCCCGAACCTGCTGCACGCCCTCGTGTCGGAGTCGACCAAGCTCTGGACCACCCGGTCGACGCTGTGGCTGCTGATCTGCGCCACGCTGTCGATGCCCGTCTTCGACTTCCTGCTCTCCTCGCATTACAGCGGGTTGGAGGAGGTCGCGAGAAGCCAGTTCATGTCCGACTCGGGCTACGGTGGCATCATCGCGCTGCTGCTGTACGCACCGCTCGGCGTGATGGTGATCGCGGCCGAGTACTCCTCGGGCATGATCCGTAACACACTCATCGCCTGTCCGCGCCGAGGGCGCGTGCTGACCGCGAAAGTGCTGATGCTGTTCTTCGGGTCACTGGTCACCGGGATTGCGCTGAGCGCCTTCAGCCTGCTGGTGTCACACGCGATCCTCCCCGGCAACTTCGGCGACTCGGTCTCCACGGGGACGACCATCGACACCGCGTTCCGCTCGGGGCTCTACCTCTCGCTGGTGACGATGTTCTCCTTCGCCCTCGGCACCATGCTGAAGCGCTCCGCCCCGGCCATCGTGATCATGTTGGGCCTGATCTTCGTGCCCTTCGTGATGGCGATCCTCGTCGGAGGCAACATCGGCGAGAAGCTGATGAACTACTCGTTCATCAGCGGCCTGCTGTACCAGTACGGCGAGATGGTGCAGGACACCGGCCCGACGGCAACAGACATGCTCGTGTACCTGGGAGCTGCCACAGCCGTCGCCCTGGCCGGCGCCTACGCGCTGCTCCTCAGCCGCGACGCCTGACACCACTCATGGCTCGGGGTCTCAGAGCGAGACCCCGACCATCACCGGCTCGTTGACGAGCGTCACGCCGAAGGCGTTCGCCACCCCGGCCTGGATCTCGCGTGCCAGCGCGAGGAGGTCCGCCGCGGTGGCGGTGCCGCGGTTGGTCAGGGCGAGGGTGTGCTTGCTGGAGAGGCGGGCCGGGCCGGTGCCGTAGCCCTTGGTGAAGCCGGCCTTGTCGATCAGCCAGGCGGCCGAGGTCTTCACGTGCCCCGGCCCCGCCGGGTACGCCGGTGCCTGGACGTCCGCCCCCAGCCGCTCGGCGACCCGGGCCAGGAAGGCCTCGTGCTCGGCCTGCGTCAGGATCGGGTTGGTGAAGAACGAGCCCGCCGACCAGGTGTCGTGGTCTTCCGGGTCCAGCACCATGCCCTTGCCGCTGCGCAGCTTCAGCACCGCCTCGCGGGCCGCGCGCAGTTCCACCCGGTCCCCCTGCTCGACGCCCATGGTGCGCGCCGTCTCGGCGTAGCGGACCGGCGTCGACATGCCGTCGGCGTCCTCCAGTGCGAAGCGGACCCGCAGCACCACCCAGCGGTCCGGCTCGGCCTTGAAGCGACTGTGCCGGTAGGCGAAGGCGCAGTCCTCGGCGGAGACCGTGACCGTCTCCCCGGCCCGGCGGTCGTAGGCGACGACCTCGGTGATGGTCTGGGAGACCTCCTGGCCGTAGGCGCCGACGTTCTGCACTGGTGTGGCACCGGCCGAACCCGGGATCCCGGCCAGGAACTCGATGCCGGCCAGGCCGTGCTCCAGCACGGCGGTGTCGACGACGTCGGACCAGACCTCGCCGGCGGCCAGTTCCAGCGTGGTGCCGTCGAGGGCGAAGCCCTTGGTGGCGATGCGCAGGACGGTACCGGGGACGCCCTCGTCCCCGATCACCAGGTTGCTGCCGCCGCCGAGCACCAGCAGCGGCTCGCCCGCCTGGTCGGCCGCGCGGACGACGGCGACGACCTCGTCGTCGGTCGTCGCCGTCACCAGCCGCCCGGCCGGGCCGCCGATGCGGAGCGTGGTCAGGGGGGCGAGGGGAGCGTCATGGAGTTCCTGCACGGGGACAGGGTATCCGGCGACACCGGACACCCTGTCTGCTTCCTGCGCCGGTCCGACCGGCCCCGCGCTCAGGCGACCGGCTCCGCTGTCGGGGTCTCCTCCTCGGCCACCGGAGTGCCCGCCTGGGTGCCCGACTCCACGGGCTGCGCCTGCGCCTTTGCGGCACTGCTGCGGCGCGGGGCGATCAGGATCGCGACCACCGCCATCGCGATCACGGCCGCGCCGACCCACAGCGCCGGGACCAGCCCGTCGACGAAGCTCTGCCCGCTGGCGTAGCTGCCTCGGGCGGTGAAGACCGACGTCAGGACCGCGACGCCGAGGGCGCCGCCCACCTCACGCAGGGCGTTGTTGGTGCCGGAGGCCACACCCTGCTCCTCAGGTCGGACCGAGCCCATCAACACGGCCGCCACCGGGGCGAAGAAGAGCGCCATGCCTGTGCCCGAGATCACCAGCCCGGGGATCTGGCTCGTGTAGCTGATGTGGGCGGCGGCGATCGCCGCGAACCAACCCAATCCGATCGCCTGGAGCGCCAGGCCGACGGCGATGACGATCCGGCCGCCGATACGGTCGACCAGCAGCCCGGCCAACGGCGCGACGATCATCGGCATCCCGGTCCACGGCAGCATCCGCACGCCCGCACCCATCGGGCTGTAGCCCTGGACGTTCTGCAGGTACTGGCTGAGCAGGAAGATCGCGCCGAACATGCCGAGCGACATCAGCATCGACGCCGCGTTGACAGCAGCGAAGGTGCGGTTGCGGAAGAGGCGCAGCGGCAGCAGCGGGTGGGCCGTCCGGGACTCCCAGACCAGGAAGCCGACCAGCAGCACCGCGCCTCCGACCAGCCCGGACAGCACCGGCGCGCTGGTCCAGCCGTCCGCATTGCCGCGGATCAGGCCGTAGACGATCCCGAAAAGGCCCGCACTCGCCAGGGCCGTGCCGGTGACGTCGAGCCGGCTGTTGGGCCCGAACGACTCGGTCAGCCGCAGCCGGGCCAGCGGCAGCAGCAGGATGCCGATCGGGACGTTGAGGGCGAAGATCCACTGCCAGGACAGGTGCTCGACGACGGTCCCGCCGATCAGCGGACCCATCGCCACGGCCATGCCGTTGACCGCTCCCCAGGCCCCGAAAGCCACGCCGCGCTTGGCGGCAGGGACGGCGTTGGTGAGCAGGGTCAGGCTGACCGGCATCAGCAGCGCCGCGCCGACGCCCTGCGCCGCGCGTGCGGCGACCAGCGCGCCGATGCTCGGCGCGAGTGAGGCGGCGAGCGACGAGACCGTGAAGAGCCCGAGCCCGATGGTGAAGAGCCGACGCCGTCCGAACCGGTCCCCCAGCGCCGCGCCGAGCATCAGCAGCACGGCGAAGGTCAGCGTGTAGGCGTTGACCGTCCATTCCAGGTCGGTGATGCCACCGCCCAGATGGGCTCGGATGGAGGGAAGCGCGGTGGTGACCACGAGGTTGTCGAGCGCCGCCATGAAGCCTGCGGTGCTGGTGATGACGAAGGCCCAGACAGCCGGGCTGACCTTGCCCTTGCGGGCCGGTGCGTCGTTCCGGGCGGTGGGGTTGGTGCGCATGGTGTCCCCCTGGCGCATCTAGTGATTAATCAATAACTTTCAGCGACCGAAAAATGGCGGCCGTCCCCGCGAAGGGACCTCAGTCGCCGCTCGAATCCGTCTTCTTCTCGTCTGCCTTCTTGTCCGTCGTATCGCCTGCGTTCTCGTCCGTCGTATCGCCTGCCTGCTCGTCCGGCTTCTCGCCGAGCGCCTGCCAGACCCGGTGATCCGCCGGAAAGCCCATAGCGACCAGGGAGTTGATGAGCATGCCGCAGGCGAAGAACTGGCCGACCTCCTCCTGCGTCGAGCCGGAGGCCGCAACCACCGAGTCCCAGAGGTCCTCCCAGAGCGCGCGGACGGCCCTGCCCACCTCGTGATCCCCTGCCGCCTCGGCGGCAGCGGTGGACACGTACATCTGCAGCTGCATGAGCAGTCGGCTGCGGTCCCCGATCAGCTCGAAGTACGCATCGCCCATGGCGGTCAGCGCCTCTTCGCCCCGCAGCCCTTCGGCCGCCACGAGGAAGCTCTCCTTGACCTCCTCCATGCAGCGCCGAACGGCGGCCTCGAAGAGTGCCCGCTTGTTCTCGAAAAGCCGGAAGAGGTACGGCTGCGACACCCCGACCTGCCGAGCGATCTCGGCGGTCGAGGTGCCGTTGTAGCCACCGTCGGCGAACGCGACCATCGCGGCGCGGATGACGCTCTCGCGCCGCTCCTCCGCACTCATCCGCATGCTCGTCTTCGCCATGCTTCAAAGTTAGTGGCTGATTACTAACCATGCAAGAGGTTCCGGCCGACTCCCCGCGGTCGGGCCCAGATCAGCCCAGCTGGACGACGGCGCGGGCCATGCCCAGCACCTTCTGGCCGGCACTGGTCGCGGTCAGGTCGACACGGACCCGGCGCTCGTCCAGCTTGGCCGCGACCTTGGCGCTGACCTCGATCGTCGCCCCGGTCTCGTCGTTGGGCACCACCACCGGCTTGGTGAAGCGGACGCTGTACTCGACCACCGCGGCCGGGTCGACGGTCCAATCCGTGACCACCCGGACCGCCTCAGCCATGGTGAACATGCCGTGGGCGATCACGTCCGGAAGTCCGACCCCCTTGGCGAAGGCCTCGTTCCAGTGGATCGGGTTGAAGTCGCCCGAGGCGCCCGCGTACTGGACCAGCGTGGCCCGGGTCACCGGGAAGGTCTGGGCCGGGAGTTCCGTGCCCGCCTCGACGTCGTCGTAGTTGATGATCGCGGTCATCCCCGCCTCACTCCCCCGCCTCGGCCGCGCGGGCGACCAGCATCATGAGGGCGGTCACCACGTGCTCGCCGCTCTCCTCGTGCACCTCGCCACGGACCGTCAGCACGTCGTTGCCGGCCAGCGACTTGATCGACTCGATCACGCAGGTGACCCGCAGTCGGTCACCGGCGCGGACCGGGCGGCTGTAGACGAACTTCTGGTCGCCGTGGACGACCCGGCTGAAGTCCAGGCCCAACTCCGGGTCCTGGACCACCTGCGCGGCGGCACGGTAAGTGATCAGAAACGGGAAGGTCGGCGGCGCGATCACGTCCGGGTGACCGAGCGCCTTGGCCGCGTCAGGGTCGGTGTACGCCGGGTTGGCGTCACGGACCGCCTCGGCGAACTCGCGGATCTTCTCGCGCCCGACCTCGTAGGGCGCGGTGGGCGGATACGTCCGCCCGATGAGGGAGGGATCCAGCGGCATGCACGACTCCTGAGAGTTGTCGACTGAGCGTTGTCGAACAGACTTCCAGACACCGTTCCGGACACAGGTCCGGACACGACGTTCTGGACACGCCGAAGGCCGTCTCCGAAACGGAGACGGCCTTCGGCTCAAGGTTCTCTAAGAACCCGAAGATGCTGACGAGATGCGACGATGCGCGCAGGCGCAGGGTCAGCGGGTCTCGCGGTGCGCGGTGTGAGCGTTGCAGCGGGGGCAGTGCTTCTTCATCTCAAGACGGTCCGGGTCGTTACGCCGGTTCTTCTTGGTGATGTAGTTCCGCTCCTTGCACTCCACGCACGCCAGCGTGATCTTCGGACGGACATCAGTGGCGGCCACGGGAGTGCCTTCCTGGGACAGACAACGTTACAGACAGACAAGAGTAGCCGACCAGGCCTGAACCAGGAAATCGGCTACGGGTGTGGTAGCGGTGACCGGACTTGAACCGGTGACACAGCGATTATGAGCCGCTTGCTCTACCAACTGAGCTACACCGCCACGACGATCGCGTTCCCCGCCGACGGCGGGGAACCCTATCATCCGAGCCCCCATGCGGAATCGAACCGCAGACCTTCTCCTTACCATGGAGACGCTCTACCGACTGAGCTATAGGGGCGAACGGGGAAGACATTACACGGTCCGCAGCCCAACCGTGAAATCCGTTTGGCGCTGCTCCGGTACGACTTTTGCCACGGCCGCCACACGCCCCACGCGCCTCCCCTGTCGACCGTGACCCGCGCCCTAGGCTCGCTGTCTGCGATCTTGAACTTCACGCAGTTTCGCGGCAGGCGGCAGGAAGCGGCAGGCGGCAGGAAGGAGCGCCGGGCCATGGGAGCCGAGGCGGGGGGCGGAGCAGGGACCGGCACTGACGCCGGAACAGCAGGGTCGTCGGCGCTCCTGCCGGCACTGCTGCTGACGGGCGCGCGACTGGCCGACGGCCGGGCCGTCGACGTGCGGCTCTGGGGCGAGCGGATCGAGGCGGTCGGCGCGGTCGGCAGCCTCAGCGCCCCGGAGCGCCTGGATCTCCGTGGCTACTTGCTCCTGCCCGCCCCGGCGGAGCCGCACGCCCACCTCGACGAGGCCTTCAACGGGGACGACCGCGTCGGAGCTCGTGGCGAGGGTCGCGCGGGTGGCGACGAGGTGCGGCGGCAGATCACCGAGGCGGCGCTGACCTACCTCGGCTACGGCGCGACCGCGCTGCGGACGCAGATCCTGGTCAGCGAGGAGACCGGCCTCGCCCGCCTCGACGCGGCTCTCCAGGCGGCACGTGACCTGCGGGGGCTCGTGGACTGTCAGATCACCGTACTCCCAGGGCAGTTCACCGATGCCGTCCCCACTGCGGAGAGTGAGCGCCGGAGCCTCGCCCTGCTGCGGGACGGGCTGCGCGCCGGGGCGCACGCACTCGGCGGACGCCTCACCGAGGCGCCGGGTCCACCCGCCGATCGACCCGCCCGTCTGGCTGCCCATCTGGCCGCCCTCGTCGCTCTCGCCCGGGAACTCGACCGCCCCCTGGATCTGCACGGCGCGGCAGGGCTGACCTCAGCGCCGGCGTCAGCCGTCGGCGCCCGTGCTGCCGAGCTTCCGCCGGGCTCGATCCTCTGCTTGGACGGATCGATGCCACCCGCCTCCGCCCTGGCGCGCTCGGGCGCGGGCGTCGTGGTCCTGCCGGCGGCCGGGCGCTGTGCGGGCGGCGCACCGCGGACGACCAGCGGCTTCGACCCGGCGTCGGTCCTTCCCCTGCTGGAGGCGGGGGTCCCGGTCGCCGCCGGGAGCGGGACGCTGCGCGACACCGTCTGCCCGGTCGGCCGTGCCGATCCGCTGGAGACGGCCTTCCTGCTGTCGGCCGCAACCGGTCTGTCTGCGGCGGAGGCGTACGCGGCCGTCAGCTCGACCGCCCGCGCGATGCTCGGGCTCACACCCGGACAGATCCGCGCCGGGGATCCGGCCGAGTTGGTCGCCGTGCGCGGCGAAAGCCTGACCGCCGCGCTGTCCGGCGGGCACAGCCGGGTCGTGATCCACCGTGGCCGCGTGGTCTCCCGCACCAGCGCGGTCCGCGAGTACGCGGACACCACCGCTGCGGCAGTCCCCCGCCAGGGCCGCCCCGGTCCCGCGTGATGTGACGTGATCCGATGTGTGCTGACGCGAGGAGGCCTGATGGGAGGGGGGCTGACGGGAGGGGGGCTGACGGAACGTCACCTGGCGTGTGCGTGACGCTGGGTGACGCAATGTGCCGTCAGTGCCCTGGCAGCGACTGCCAGTAGTGCACCAGAAGCTCGCCCCAGTCGTCGATCTTGACCCGGCCGGTGCGGCGGAAGCCGAGCGCGCGGTAGAGCCGGTTGGCGCGCAGATTGTCGGCGTGGGTCCAGAGTTGGGCTTCCGTGTAGGACCGGGCGCGCGCCTCGGCGAGCACGTGCTCCATCAGGCGGCGACCAACCCGCTGCCCCCAGCGGTCGGGCGCGACGCTGAGCAGGCTGAGGTGGATCAGCCCTTCCTTCGGCGGTCCGGCGCCGTCCTCGGTCAGGCCCTGGACTCCGAGGACCGTGCCGACGATGGCGGTTCCGGCGGGTCTGCCCTCCTCGCGAGCGAGAAAGAGCATGGCTCCGGGCGCGGCCATCCGTCCGTGGGCGAGCCGCACATGGTCCCGCGGCAGCGGGCGACCGTTGCGGCGGATCTGGTGCGAGTGCTGCCAAACGGCGAGCGCCGCGTCCACCTCCTCCGCGGTGGCAGGCCCCACCGCGACTGTGCCACCACCCATACCGGCCCCCTCACCGGGCGCAGGGGCACCCGTGGCCAAGCTTTCTACCACTCGCGGACGCGCACGTCAGCAGCCTTGCCCATCCATCTCAGGGGGCGGGCCACTGCCGAGTTGCACAGCAACTAGTCGAGACCCGACTAGTTCCTATGTGAATACCCTCGGCATACGATGTCAGTCATGAGCACCCCGCTGCGCAGTTCCCCGCTCTCGCTGACCGTCCTGTCGCTGCTGCACTACCAGCCGCTGCACCCGTACGGGATCCAGCGGCTGATCAAGCAGTGGGGCAAGGACCAGGTGGTCAACGTCAGCCAGCGCGCCAGCCTCTACCGGACCATCGAGCGCCTGCTCACCGCCGACCTCATCGCGGTCCGCGAGACCGAGCGGGACCAGCAGTACCCCGAGCGCACGGTCTACGAGGTCACCGACGCAGGCCGCCGCGTCGCCCGCGAGTGGCTGCTGGAGATGCTCGCCACACCGAAGCAGGAGTACCCGGAGTACCCGGCCGCCCTGTCGCTCCTGATGATGCTCACCCCGGCCGAGGCACTCTCCGTCTTCGAACAGCGCGCCGCGCTCGTCCGCACCTCCCTGCAGGAGATCGAGGCCGTCACGGCGGCGGAACACTCGCTGCCGCGCGTGACGATGCTGGAGACGGAGTACCAGCGCGTGGTGACGGCGGCTCAGCTGAACTGGCTGGACTCCGTCATCGCCGACCTCAAGTCCAGCCGTCTCTCCTGGACCCCCGAGGAACTCCTCGCCTTCGCCGACACCCAACGCACCGACACGGAGGGCTGAAGCCGTTCGAACGGGGCATGCGAAGGGCCCCGGACGCTTGCGCTGATCCGGGGCCCTTCGGCTTCCACGTGGCGGGTGCAGGGTTCGAACCTGCGTAGCTTGCGCGACAGATTTACAGTCCGATGCCTCGGACTGCCTCCTGGGCTCTTGACCTGGGAAGACATCATTGACCGGATAGCTCGCGGCGCTCCCGTCCACTGGACGTCCAGATCATGGGTCTCGCATGGGTTATCGAGTCGCACTTCGGTCCCGGCGCCTGCGCCCAGCGGAACCGCCGCAACTGGGCTACGCCGCCTTGGCCCGAGGTCAACGGGGCCAAGAACGTCCTATAGGCCGGTCCTGTAGAAGTAGGAGATCGCGGTAAGGTCCGCGTCATCGACGACCCACGGGGCGATGCAGTGCAGCATCCCGCCGCTGGCGCTGGGAGGCGTCGTGGCGTTGTCCAACAGTATGGAGTGGACGACCACGAGGGCGTTTGCCGGCATCAGGTCCCGCTGCGCTTGCACTTCGGAGCGTGTGAGAACGACTTCAGCTCCGCGCGAGGTGGTTCCTTTCACCTCGATGTGAAGTCGCTCGGCGTCCCTGCGGGCCACGAGGTCGTAGGACCTCGTCGCACCCACGTCTTCGACGGTCCACCCG
Organism: Streptacidiphilus sp. BW17; assembly: GCF_041262485.1. Lineage (NCBI taxonomy): Bacteria > Bacillati > Actinomycetota > Actinomycetes > Kitasatosporales > Streptomycetaceae > Streptacidiphilus > Streptacidiphilus sp. BW17. Next base: position 166,485 of record NZ_JBGCCR010000009.1, read on the forward strand.
TCCTGTTCGAAATAGTCGATGGCTCGTCGGACGCTGTGCCGCTCGATCGCGCGCCGCTGTTCCGCCGTGAGCGCGAACCCCTGGCCCTTCGTGGCGCGCTTCCGTCCGCCCGACGTTCGCGTGGCAGCCTCTCGCGCCTCTTGCAGCTCAGGGGCCACATCACCTGGGATAAACGGGTTCGCATCCTCGCCCAGGTAGATGACTCCGAGCAGCTCGGCCATGAAGAGCAGATCCCGGACCAGTACGTCTGCTGTGGGGAGGGCATCGCGCCGGTACTCGATCGCCACCACGTTGCCTCGCTCATACCCCCTGCCCAGTTCACGGGTGGCCTGCAAGTCGATCTGCTGGTGGAGATCGGGCCGGGGCCCGGCCAGAGGCCCGATCAGCGGCCGGGCCCAGTCCACGCGAGCCTGGAGCTCTTTCACTCCCCGTGGGGCGTAGTCGCCGCCTGTCCAGACGGTGGTGCCCTGGTTGAGTGAGAGGTAGACCCGATCGCCCTTGCCACTGAAGAGGTAGACCACGTACCAGCCGCTCGTAGCGCTGCCGGATCGTTTCTTCGAGTGGACGCGGATCCAGGGGATCTCGGTCTTGAGGCCGGTCCCGTCGCGCCCTTCGATACCGAGGTCATCCCGAGCGACTCCGATGCTCTCCGCAAGTCGGGCCGCGTGCCGGCCCAGGAAGGCCGGGACCTCGTCCCGCACGATGACGCCACGCCGCTTCATCTCCGGGGTGTTCTTTGAGCTCCAACTCGCTTGCAGCAGAAGCGTTTCAAGCAAGAGATCATCCATGGGAGGGAGGATAGAGGCGTACTCCGACACGCCCTCCGCTGTCGCACTCGCGTGCTGGCTCATCTTCGCCGTAGGTTCGCCAGCTCTTTGCCTGCCGCACCCGTGCGGAGCAGTCGCCTTCCTCGGGATTCCCCGCCGTTCGCCGTGGGGCACTCCCGGGATGGCAGGAGCGTGGCCACAGCGCTGACCACTGAGGACCCGCTAGAGGGCAGTGTCACCTTAAAGGCGCCAGATGGGCCCTTGGAGGCATCTAGAGCGCACGCCCCGGGCGCCGTGGGAGTACTCGGAGAGTCCCAGGGGGCTATATGAGGCGCTTGCGAGGCCCGTCCCGAGGCTCTCGCTCGGCAAGGAGCTGTGAGCCGACCCACGGCCCTGCCACCTGACAAGGCGCACGCCTCGATGTATGCTCGCAAGTGATCCGCGGGGCCGAAAGCCCACCGGAGGAGTTGAGTCAGGGACGCTTGGCTTAACTCAGCTTCGCAGGTGCTTGCAGTGTTTAGATGGCGCGACTATCCAGGGTCGAGCCCCGAAGATTACCCAACTTCGGATGCGGTCCATCGGTACCACTGTTAACGAGCCTGCTGAAGTGATAGCGCTCGACAATCACATATTCTTAAAATGCCCCGTCCTTCGTGACGGGGCATTTTAGTTTACTCGACCAGTTGATGGCATGGGCGGGGCTATGGCCAGACGCGCTTGGCTGAATGATCACCCTGGCCAGCCCGGATGTACCCATCCGGGTAGATGTTGCAGTAGGAGTTTGCTCCCGAAAATTTCCAAACTTCATGCGTGGTTGTAAGACGCTCTGCGCCCTTCTTTCTTACGACATCCCAGTGGTAACCTCTCGGCAACTCGAAGCCCGCAATCGTGAGGGTATCTCCACCGTGAAGCGCATTCGGTTTCTGCCATTCGCGGCGGCCGTGGTCGAGCCGATTGGCGCCTGATCCGAACGTTGACTTGAACTTCTTGCTGCCTGCGTCAGTATCCAAGCCTTTCCACTCTTGCTGGGAATCGAATATGTGAAGTGGAAGAACTCTTGGGTCGTGGACGTCAGAATTCATGGCGGGCTGGGCAAGAGAGGTTATCGGCTCGATGAATCGTTCTGCTTCCGCAGGAGACCTGAAGAGTCGATAGGCGGCCTTGTACCTAACAAAGTCTTCAAGGCTAAGCAGCTGCTTCTTGCGCACTGGCGTGCTACTCGGATCGCGTCGAATCAACGAGGCCGTGGTCGCAACAACCACCGCCTTGGAGCGATGTAGTCCCATGTAGAGATTCCTGGCGTCTTCGATCTTCAGAACATTGAATGGCCGGCCAGGATTATCCCCGCCAATTGCCCTGATTGATTCAACGCGGCGCACGTTGAACGCCAGCGATTCCTGGCGAGCTTTGGATTCTATGACACGACGGATCCTGACTTGGTCAGGACTCTCTTGGGCGGGGGCGAAGAGCCATACCTGTACGGCGCTCTCTTCGTTTCTTGCAGATGGTGCAGCCACAATGGCCTCTCTCGCAATCTGCTGGGCCCAGGATTCCTATTCAAGTCCGCCGATGACCCGAAGCACCGCAGCGGGCGGTAGTCTCAGCTCGCGAAGCTCCTCCTCGGACATCACACGGACGCACCTCAGAATCAGCTCCCGAAGTTGCGGGGCCAAGAGTGAATCTGGCTGATGCTGGTGAGACTGAGGTGCAATTCGCTCCTGAAGCACGTCGTGGGGTTCCGGAATCCCGTGATCGCTAAACCAACTGTTTAGCCGCTCAATGACGCGGCGCTTGAGCTCCGCATTCCACAATCCGCGTACCGCAGGCGGGAGATCCTTAGTTGAGAGCCCGAGGCGCGCCCAGGCATCGACCCGCTCCTCCTGGAATGGCTCAAGGTCAATCTTGCCTTCCAAAGATCTTGCAAATTCACCGCGCCATGCGTCCATTTCGTTACTGTCGATGGTGGGAAGCCGAGGGAGGGTCGTGTCTCGTACGTCATCGGGTTCGCAGGGAACGGCCTCGTTCCCGTTCCAAATGTAAGTCCGCCCGGACCTGTAGTCGATGAGTGAATTCCACAGGTCGGTTCTAATACGCCGACCAGCGACGGGCGGAGCGGGGGCCGCCTCTGGACTAGGCTGGTCAATCAGGGTGACTTTGGGGGGCATGTATGACTCATCCAGGACAACCAATTCTGGATACTTGCGGACGAACCCGGAAATATTTGGGGCGCCGTAGTCCTGCTCACGAAAGGCCCTGCTTGTCAGATTCAGAAGCCGGTTCTTCAGAACGGCGATCGTCATCTCTTTCCAGTCGGTTCGCCCACTCTCACGCGCAAGCTCAAATGCTTCCATGATCAGACGCTTGCCTTCATCGGCAACAGGTGAGCCTGGAAGATTTTCCCTTTGCATCGGAGGTAGCGCCTTTCGATAGATTCTTTTTGCCGGCCACTGGATGGTCATTAGCCGGAAGACTGTATCCATACCGGCACTTCAGCCTAGCGAAGCTAGGCGCGGAGAGTCAGTCAAATCCTGATCAACGTGCTGCACGGGTGGCGGAGCGGTTATGGCCGGCGTCCTGTCCGGTCCTGGGGTCGAGCGTGGTCAGGGGGCCATACGCTCGCCGCGGGCCCCGGTCCGGAGAGGTGGGTGAAACTGCGCAGTCGCCCGCCCTGGCCTCTGCGGGGTTCTTCTGTACCGCCGGCCCTGTGGCGTGCGGCGCCGCGCGCCGAAGCGGGCTCGCAGCGCGGCCGCTGCGCCGCAGGAGCGCAGCGAGCGCACTTGATCTCAGTAGAGAAAGTCATCACACCTCGTGCGAGGAATGGCTCTCAAGGCCATGCCCATGCAGTTGCCCGCTGGCTGATGACCGAGGCCGCGCCTGTCGGGCCCCCTACCTCACAGCATCGGCGATCAGCTGCATGGAGTCCACGACAGCCACCGCCCCCGCCTTGGCTAGCCGAACGTCCTTCCCCGGCTTGTTGGCGTAGCCGATGGTGGCTACGCCGGCCGCGTCACCCGCTTCAACGTCGCGTGGCGCATCGCCGATGAAGATGCACTCCGCCGGTTTGCTGGCTGCTGCGCCCATGGCTTCGATCAACAGCCGGGGGTTTGGCTTCATGGACGACGGGTCACCTGGTGTCCGCCCGAAGACTCCGAATACAGAATCGCCAAGGCCGTGAGCTGCGAGATATGCCTCGATCGCCGCCCCGGAGTTGTTGCTGACCAGGGAGACGGAGCGGCCCGATTCGGCGCAGGCAATCAAGAGCGCATTACTCCCCGGCGTTGGCTGACTGAGGCTCACTGCCTCGGTTTCAAGCGTCGTGAGTAGCGCATCCGCCGGGGCCACGAGGTCGGGACGAGCGTCGGCGACGAGGCGAAGAAACGCGAGGGGGTCAGTCTCGAAGGCCCACACCTCCGGCATCTGCTCGCCCTGGGCGAGTAGATGCCGGCGCAGGCGTTCGGCGATCTCTGCGGCAGGCATCCCGGCGAACACCGAGCAGACGGGGCCGTCGAAGTCGAGCAGGACGTGGCGAACCGGTCGGAGCAAGTCCGCCAAGGACCCGCGTGGGGAGGTCACAGCTGACGCTCGTACGCGATGGTGGACCACACGCTGTCGAACCACGCTTGTGACTGCTGGACGTACTGCGAGCCAAGCGAAGCGTCGTCCGGGCCAGCGGAGTGATGGAACAGCGTGGTGTCCTTCCCGGTCACGTCGTAGAAGGTATGGCTGTCTCCACCCACGGAGACCGTGCGCTCGCGGAGCGGGTAGAAGCCGAAGAACGCCTCCGAGCGATTCAGGATGTAGAGCTTGAAGAGGCTTGAGGCCCGATGCACCCTGACCTGTACCTCCGCGGACTGAACAAGCCCAAGTTCGGCGAGAACCTCGACCGAGTGAGCGATGCCGCCCGCATTGGTGAGGGCGATCCCGCGTGCGCGGTCCCTGAGCGCAGGCTCATCTTGCAGTCCATCGACCAGGACCGGGACAGCCATGGACTGAGAAGTGTCCGGCAGAAGGAGCCGGACGGCGATGGACTCAGGAGCGAGCCGACCTGACCGGATCTTGTCCAACGGCTCCTGCATCGCGTTGTGCAGGGTCTCGCTGGAGAAGCCGGCGAAGTCGATAGTCACTTGAGGCTCCGCGAAGGCTGCCTCAAGGTGCGGGCGGAGGCCGACCGGCCGTTCCGTGCGCTCTCGCACGAACGAACCGCTGCCCTGCCGAGTGACGATGAGGCCCTCGCTCCTGAGCAGCTCTAGAGCCCGGTCAATGGTGCCGCGCGCCACGCCGTAGTGCTTGGCCAACTGCGGACCGGAGGGCAGCTTTTCACCGGCCTCAAAGCCCGGCTTCTTCGTGAGGATCGCTGCGCGAATCAGCGTGCTGACCTGCTGATACGGCGGACGCGGGTCATCCAGGTCGAGAGTCATGCCTACATGCTAGGGGACATGCTCAACAGGCGCGAGTAACCCAAGTCTCTTGACCTGCCTAAGCAGGTTGTCTATGTTGAGTGTGTCGCCGCCGAGAGAAGCGGATGCGACACAGAGGGGCCTTCTTTGGGCTGCTCTGAGCTGCGCTGATGCGCCCGGAAGTCCTGTCTTGCAGGGCCAGGGAAGCGCTTGTCTGGTTGAGAACTCAACAGTGGATTCAGAGATTTGGGGCGTCTCGCCTCCCCTTCCCGTGCCCGTAAAGAGGGCCTCCGGCAAGGCGGGACAGTGCGCGCATCAAGGGCGCACACGCAACCGGCCACAAGGCCCTGTGAGGGGGCTGGCCTCTGGATCGACGGTGCCGCTCCGGCGGCGCCCGCGCGTCCCCGGAGCCGCTGTGGCGTCCGGCATCCGCGTCAAGGCGGAGACGCGCACGACCGGCCACGAGGGCCGGAGCTCGAATCCCCTTGGAGGGAGGCCCTGATGGGCCTGTTCAACCGCAGCGGTGAGGCCGTCTACGTCGCCACCGTGACGCACTCGGACGGTTCTCCGTACCTGACGGAGGCCGACCAGCAGCTCAAGGCCGCTGGCGCCATCGGCGCGTACGACGGCTCCCGGAACGTCTACGGCGAGTCCGGCGTGGCGGAGATCACCGCCGCCGCCGAGAAGCACGGCCTGAACGTGAGCATCCGTCCGGCCGAGGACTGACCTGCCGGCGCAGCACTTCCCCGAGTTCTTGCCCTGAGCGCAGGGCGGCTGGTCTCCCGCCAAGGTTCACAGCCGCCCCGCTCGGGCCTTCTACCGCTTCAAGGAGAGAAGACCCGTGAAGTACATGGTTGCAGGCCACGAGGCCACCTCCGCGGAGGACTTCGTGGCGCTCGCGCTCGGCATCGACCGCGAGCTGTTCACCGGCACCCCCAACGAGTCGCCGATGGACCGCGAGGCGCGCATGGACGCCGCCTCCGCAATCCTCGCCGAGCTGTACGAGGACGACCCGGCCGCGTGGCGTTACGCCCGCGAGCTGCTGCGCACCGCGCCGGTCCCGCTGCGGCGCCCGGCACCCCGCCCCCGCACCCGCGTCGTTCGATCGGCGGTGGCGTGATGCCCAAGCGCCGCACGCACCTGCGCTTCGCGACGGTGGCCACCCCGGTGGCTCCGCAGCGCGGTACCTACATCACCTTGAGCGTTCCCGAGGACACGCGCCTTGCCGGCGCGGTGTGCCGCGAGGTCGCCCCGGACGTGTTCTTCCCCGAGCCCGACGACACCGAGGGCGAGGCGGAGGCCAAGCGTCTGTGCGCCGTGTGCCCGATCCGGCCGCTGTGCCTGGCGGGTGCGATCGAGCGTGACGAGCGCTACGGCATCTTCGGCGGGCTGAACACCGCCGAGCGCGACGCCCTGTCCAGCCGCCCCGGCTGCGGGACGCGCAGCGGCTACCGCCGCCACATCATCAGCCGTGAGCCCGCCTGCGCCGAGTGCCGCGCGGCCAACACCGCCGCGAGCGCGGCCGACCGCGCCAAGCGCAACTCCGAGCGCAAGGCCAAGCAGCAGCCCTCGCCCGATTGCGGCACCCGCACCGGCTACCAGCAGCACCGCGCCGCCGGCGAGCGGGCCTGTGGCGCCTGCCTGGTGGCGAACACCGAGTACGTGTGGGCCCAGACCGAGGCCGTGCGCGAGGACCGCGCCCGCACCAAGGCCACCCACCGCGAGGCCGCCCGACGGCGCCGCGCTACCGAGACCGCACAGCAGGAGATGGGCCGGTGCTGCGGCACCCGCCACGGCTACCGCCTGCACCGCCTCTCGGGCGAGACCGCGTGCACGGCGTGCCTGGAGGCGAACACCGCCTACAGCCGCACCCTCCGTGCCCGCCGCACCGCCGACCGGATCGGAGAGGCCGCATGAGGAACCGTCAGCGCTACCACAGGCCGCAGCAGCACGGCCCGACCGGTGACCGGCCGGTGGCCAAGCTCGCCGCCTGGTCCGCCGCCGTCGCCGTGGTCTGGGCCTTCCACCACCAGGGCATCGCCGCGCTCGCCGGGGCGGCCGGCGCCTACCTGCTGGTCCTGATCGTCCTCAAGGCGTGGCTCGGGGGTGCCCGATGACCTGGCGCATCGAGAACGTCGAGGAGATCGGCAGGGGTGAGCGGCTGCTGTTCGGCACCGCCGCCGTGCTGGGCGTGGGGGTGGGCTCGCTCGGGCTCGCTTCCTCGTTCCAGTCGGTCACCGCCGCGGCGGCCCGGTGGGGGTTCTCCACCCCGGCGCTGCTGCCGATCGGCATCGACACCGCGATCCCGGTTTTCACCATCATCAACCTGCTGCTGATCCGACTGGACATGCGCCTGCCGTGGGTGCGGATCGTGCCCTGGGTGCTGACGCTGGTGACCTGCTGGCTCAACGTCGCCGCCGGCCACAGCCTCTCGGCGAAGCTCGCGCACGGCACCATGCCGCTGCTGTGGGTGGTCCTCTCCGAGGTCGCCGCCCACATCTACGCCGTGCGGATCGGCGAGGCCACCGGCAAGCGCATCGAGCGCATCCGCCGCTCGCGCTGGTTCCTCGCCCCGTTCAGCTCGTTCCTGATGTGGCGCCGGATGACGCTGTGGGAGATCACCTCCTACACCGCCGCCCTCGCGCTGGAGCGGGAACGGCTGCTCACCGTCGCGGACCTGCGCGAGACCCACGGTCGCCTGTGGCGCGCCCGAGCCCCGCGCCGCACCCGCGTGCTGCTGCGCATGGGCCAACTCGCCCCCGCCGACACCCTGCCCGCCCTGCCCGACGCGGAGCCCGCCCCGGTGGGCGGCGAGGACGACGGTTCGGTTTACCTGCCCGAGCCGACTCCCCGACCCGTCCGCAAGCCGCGCCGCACGGCGCGGAAGGCGTCGCCGCGACGGACCGAGGCCGACGTGCTCGACCAGGCCCGCGAACTGACCGCCCAGTGGCGGACCGAGGACATCACCGCCGAGGCGCTGCGCACCGCGCTGCGCTGCGGCGCCAAGTCCGCCCGCGCCGCCCGTGACGTGCTGCTCGCCGAGCGCGACGAGGACGGTCGCCCGGATCTGCACATCGCCTGACCCGTCGGGGGCGCCGCGCTGGCCGGCAACCGCGCCCCCGACGGCCTTTCCCGCCCTGCCCCGCTCACGAGACAAGGACAGTCCAAGTGAACCAGCCCGGACACGACCTGATCCGCCCCTCGGAGGCGGACCCCGATCCCAGCACCGACCCGACCGGCGGCGAGGTCGTCGACCTCGGCCGGGCTCGCGCCGCCCGCACCACCCCCCGACCCGACACCGACCCGGCCACCGACCGGCCGCCCTACGAGTCGGACGACCCGGACCCGTTCGAGTCGGCCGACGGATCGGTGTACCTGCCCGCCGACCCCGCCCCGACCGGGGCGCCCGACGCGTCGGCCGACCTCGCGCCGCGCGTGGTCGAGGGCACCGTGACGACCGTTCGCACCGCCGCCGCGACCGCGCGGGCCCGGCTCGCGGTGCCGCCGCGGCTCGCCCGCGCCGGTAGCGCGGTGCGCTGGTTGTCCACCCATGAGCGCACGCTGCGCGTGGTCCGGTTCGGAGTGCGGCACACCATGTTCACCGCCGGCGGGGCGCTGGGCCTCGCCCGTCGGGCGTGGGAGTCGCGGACGACCGCGATGCACCAGCGCATGATCAAGGCCGCCGAACTCGCGGGCAACCCGGTGCTAGCCGCGGAGTGGCAGGAGCGCGCGGACAAATTCCGGCAGGACCGCCACACCCGCCGCATGGCCCTGATCACCAGCTTCCCTCGCCTCGCCGTGAACGCCGTGGTCGCCCCGGTGCTGCTGGAGTTCGGCCTGCTCGGGCTCGGCATCATGATGGCGATAGCGGAACACAAGCTGTCCAACGTCATCGCCCCGACCATGGCCGTGATCGAGCTGGTCCACATGCTCTACCGCGTCGTGGCGCTCGTCTGGGGCCCGGTGCTCGCGTTCGGGCCATGGCTGATGCTCGCCGCACTGTGGAACATCGGCCGGCGCCGCGGCACCGCCCCTGCCTGGGCGATGCTGGCCGAGGACCCCGACGTCCGCGACGTCGTGCCGGACGAGGGCGCGATCCTGGACGCGCTGCGGCACCTGAACCTCGCCCCGCTCAACCGGGCCGTCAAGGACGGTTGGCAGCCCCGCTGGGTCTCCCCGACCGTCCGTCTCGGCAACGGCTACCACACCCAGCTCCAACTCCCGCAGGGCGTCACGGTCGAGATGGTCAACAACCGCAAGACCGTGCTCGCACACAACCTGCTGCGCCTGCCGATCGAGGTGTGGCCGACCGAACCCGCCAACCAGCCCGGCGTCCTGGACCTGTGGGTGGCCGATCAGGGTTCCCTGTCCGGCCCGATCCCGCCGTGGCCGCTGCTCACGGACGGCGAGGCCGACTACTTCAAGGGCGTCCCCGTCGGCGTCTCGCAGCGCGGTGAGATCGTGTACGGCAAGCTCATGGCCTCGAACTACCTGGTCGGCGGCATCATGGGCTCGGGCAAGTCGTCCCTGGTCATCAACCTCCTACTTGGCGCCGCCCTCGATCCGCTGGTCGAGATCGAGGCGTACGTGATGGCCTACAACGTCGACTACGACCCGCTGCGCCCGCGCATGAAGACGCTGGTCAAGGGCGACGACGACGAGCAGATCAAGGCCGCCCGGGACGCGCTGCGAGCGCTGCGGGACGAGGTCACCGAGCGCGGCAAGATCCTGGAGGAGTTGGGCGGGGAAGAGGTCCGCCTCACGCGTAAGCTCGCCGAGCAGGACCCGCGGATGCGGCCGAAGGTGGTCGTCTTCGACGAGTGCCACGAGCTGTTCGAGCACAAGGAGTGCGGCCAGGAGTCCGGCGAGCTGGCCATCAAGGTCATCAAGAAGGCCCGCAAGGTCGGCATCACCCTGATCTTCGTCACCGTCTCGCCGACCGCGTCCAGCATCCCGAAAGACGTCACCCGCAACACCTCGCACAACGTCGCGTTCGCCGTCGGCGACCACGTCGCCAACGACGGCCTGCTGGGCACCGGCAAGCACCGCGCCGGCATCACCGCGACCAACCTCAACCCCGCCGAGAACGTCGGCACGGCAGTGACCGTCGGGTTCACCAAGAACGCGTTCGAGCTGATCCGCTCCTACTGGGTCCGGCGCGACGCCAAGGTGGACCAGGTCACCCCGGTCGTCCGTCGCTCGCTCGGCCTGCGCGAGGGCCTCGCGCCCGCCGCCGACAGCGTGCCCGCGCCGGCTGTGGTGGACGAGGTCGCCGACATCGCCGCCGTGCTCGGCGAGGTGGCACGGATGCGCACGCAGGAGGTCATCCAGCACCTCGCCGAGGCCAACCGCCCGTACTACGGCGGCTGGACCTTCCAGACCCTCACCGAGGTGCTGGAGGCCGTCGGCGCCGCCCCGTACAAGTCCGGCGGGCAGATGGTCGTCTCCCGCGCCCGCGTCCTGGAAGCCCTCGCCGACCGCGACGAGGCCGCCGAGGACGCCGCCGAAAGTGACGCTGTGTAAAGGGAGGTGTCGAGGGAGGCGGGGAGTTCTCCCTGCCCGCCTCCCTCACCCCGCCTCCCCGCGCTGAGCTGTGACGACACGTCACAGGGAGGCCGGGGAGGCGGCCCGTTCGACCTGCGGAAACCCCCTCCCGAACACCTTTTCGGGGCACCCGTGCACCTCCCTCCCCTTACACACAGTCACCGAGCCTGTTCGGAGGACCGACCGTGCACAACACCGCCGCGGACCACATATCCGCCGTCCTCGTCGTCTTCTTCGCGCTCACCACCGGCTACGCCCTGCTGTGCGCGGTCTCGCCGCTCGGGCGCTGCCGCCGCTGCCGCGGCTTCGGCTTTAAGACCCGCACCGACCGGCGCGGCCGGATCGTCCGCGGGCGCAACTGCCGCCGCTGCAAGGGAGCCGGCCGCCGCCTCCGCACCGGCCGCCGGATCTACGACCTCGCCGTCCGGCTCCGCAACGAGGGCACACCCGCCCGCTGACCCGCCCCCGATCCCGCGCCCCGCCTCGCCCAAGGGAGATCCGCTCGTGCTCGTGAACGTCTCGCTCGTGGTCGTGTTCGGCGTCGCCGCCGTCTTCATGGTCCGCAGCCGCGCGCTCGGCATCGGCGGCGGCCTGATCGCCGCCCTGTTCGGCTTCTACCTCGCCCGCACCGGCGCCGCCGCCCCGATCGGACACGCCGTCGTCGCGGTCATCCACTACCTCAACCAGCTCGCCCACAACTGAACGAGAGGAAGCCATCCATGCACGCCACCACGCTCCGCGAGGCGCTGCCCGACCTCGCGTTCGTCGCCGATGGCAGCGCCCTGGTCGCGGAGATCGAGGCGTACATGGCCTCCCTCCCGCTGCCCGCCCGCACCCTGCCCGCACCCCCGCCCCCGAATCCGCACGGCAGCGTGACCGCGCCGTGGGACCTCGGGATGGTCCGCCCGGCCCCGACCTGGCTCGACCGCATCCGCCACCGCGCCCCGGCACCGGTGCCGATCGACACCGCGACGCACCTGCGGCTCGTCTCCCGCTACCTCACAGCCCACGGCTGGACCCAAGGCCGCCTGTGGGACGAGCAGGGCGCCGTGTGCCTGCTCGGTGCCCAACTCATGGTCCTGGCGGCCGGCTACGGCACCCCCGACATCGCCTACCGCGCCCGCGTGCTGCTCATGGAGCAGTTCACCGCGCAGGGCGCCTACGCCTCCGTGGATCGCTGGAACGACGCCCCCGGCCGCCGCCTGGTCGAGGTCCACCGACAGCTCGACATCGCCGCCGCCCGCGCAACCTCCACCCTCCCCACCGCGTAGCCCGGAAGGAACCGAGAAGTGAACGCCCACGCCTCGCACACGCCGGTCATCCGGCCGCTCGCCGCCGCCCACCTGCGCGACGCCCTCAACGCCGCCACCGCCCGCGACCTGCCCACCGCCCTCGGCGCCCTGATGGCCATCGACAACGAGTCCTGGCAGGGCATCACCAACCGCCTCGCCGAACTCGGACCCGCCGTCACCGCGCTCGTCACCGAAACCCTCGGAGGCGCCGCGTGAACGCGTCTGCGCTTCGCCTCGGGTCGCTGTGCTCCGGATACGGGGGGCTGGACCTGGCCGCCGCCGAGGTGCTCGGCACCGAACCCGTCTGGCACGCCGAGACCGACCCGGGCGCGTCCGCGATCCTCGCCCGGCACTGGCCCACCGTGCCGAACCTCGGCGACATCAGCGCGGTCGACTTCCGCGCCGTCGAACCGGTGGACGTGCTCACGGCCGGGTTCCCGTGCCAGGACGTGTCCTCCGCCGGCCTGCGGGCCGGGATCGCCCCGGGCACGCGCTCCGGGCTGTGGGCGCACGTCGCCCGCGCCGCCGCCGCGCTGCGCCCGTCCCTGCTGGTCATCGAGAACGTGAGGGGGCTGCTCAGTGCCCGAGCCCACAGCGACGTGGAACCCTGCCCGTGGTGTCTGGGAGACACCGACGCAAAGCCTCCTCTGCGAGCACTCGGCGCCGTACTCGGCGACCTGGCCGACATCGGGTTCGATGCGGAATGGACGGGTCTGCCCGCCGCCCACGTGCTCGCCCCGCACCAGCGGTTCCGGGTCTTCGCCCTCGCGTGGCCCGCTGCTCCCTTCCCCGCGGACCTCGGACCGCAACGGAGTCGGGACGCACGGCAGCGGTGGCGCGGACCTGCGCACAACGATCGCCCTGCTCCCCACCCCGAAGGCCACGGACGGCACGAAAGGCGGGCCGAACCAGCGCGGCAGCAAGGGCGACCTGACCTTGCCGTCGGTGGCAGTGAGGCTGCTGCCGACGCCGGTCGTCGGGGACTCGAAGGGCGCGAGGCAGGCCACAGCGCCGAACCCCCGCTCCACCTCGCCGACGCTGACCGATCTGACGTGGCGTGGGGACCTTACGGCCCCGCCGTCCAGCGCTGGGCCGATGTCCTCGGACGGCCCGCCCCGGCGCCGACGGACCCGGAAGGCCGCCTCGCCCCCCGATTCGTCGAGTGGCTGATGGGCCTGGACGAGGGGTGGGTCACCGACACCCAGGGACTGTCGCGCAGCGCCCAACTCCGGGCGCTGGGCAACGGCGTGGTCCCGCGACAGGCCGCCGCCGCGCTGCGCCTGCTGCTCGACCGCGCCCCCGCCGGAATCCTGCCCGACCTCGCGGCCGAGAGGAGGGCGGCATGACCAGTCTCCCGCCCGTCGCGCCGCTGCCCTTGTGGGACCTGCTGATCCACCTTTCCGGCGGCCGGTGCCAGTGCATCGGACGGTGCGGCAACAAGCACGCCGCCGGACAGGGCCGCTGCGAGCACGAGAACGGCGGCTACATCAGCAAGCGCGCCGCACCGATCCGACTCCTGGTCGCGCCGAAGGACCCGTTCGAGCTGATCCTGCCTGCCCACCAGCAGGCCCGGCTCTCCGCGTGCGACCTCGCCGCCTGGTGCCCGCCCTGCCACGACAAGGCCCGCACCCGGGCCATGCGCGAACACCGCGCGGCGCTCGCCGAACTCCACACCGACGACGCCCTGTTCTGACCCTGACCCGGCCGCCGTGACCGCCACAGCCCGATCGGAGCATCCGTTGGCTGCACAGCACGACCTCGCCACGGCCTCGAACGTGATCCCGTTCAACCCCGAGCCCTCCGAGGTCATCACCGCCGAGCAGGCCGTCATCGGCACGGCCCTGCTCGCCCCCGCCCGCATCCCCGCCCTCGCCGAGATCCTCGGTGGGCCCGGAGCGTTCTACCGGCCCGCCCACGAGACGATCTGGCGCACCATCACCCGCATGACCAGCGCGGGCCAGCCCGTTGACCCGCTGCTGCTCACCGAGGCCCTGCGCGCCGGCGGCGACCTGCACAAGGTGGGCGGGCCCGGCTACCTGCACACCTGCGTGGAATCCACGCCCAGCGCGGCGAACGGCGACTACTACGCCGAACTGGTCCGCACCGCGGCCGAGCGGCGGCGCATCGGCAACGCCGCCGGCCGTGTCGCACACCTCGCCACCGACGCCCACGCCGACCTCGCCGACATCCGCACCGCCGCCCTCGCAGCCCTCCAGGAACTCGCCGAAGGCGACGTGTGGACAGACCCGATCCCGCTCGGAGCACACGCCCTGCTGCCCACCTTCCCCACCCACGCCCTGCCCGACTGGGTCCGCGAACAGGTCGAGGCCGTAGCGGAGTTCACCCAGACCCCCGCCGACATGGCCGCCACCATGGCGCTCGCCGCGCTCTCGACCGCAGCCGGCGGCCGGATGCACGTGCAGATCCGCCCCGGCTGGACCGAGCAAACGAACCTCTACCTCGTCTGCGCCATGCCCCCGGCCAGCCGCAAGTCCGACGTGTTCGCCTTCATGACCGCGCCGATCTACCGCCTCGAAGACGAGCTCAAGGCGGAAGCCAAGAACGGCATCATCGACGCCGAGACCGCCAAGGAAGCCGCCGAAGCGGAGGTGGAGGCGCTCAAGGCCCAAGCCCGAAAGCCCGACGCCGACCGCGACTACCTCATCACCGAGATCGCCTCCGCGCGCAAGCTCGCCGCGCAGATCGAGGTTCCGCCCACGCCCCGGCTGACAGTCTCGGACGACATCACCCCCGAAACCCTCTCCCAGCAGCTCGCGATCCACCGCTGCCTCGCCGCCCTGTCCCCGGAAGGAGACCTGTTCGACATCATCGCCGGCCGCTACTCGGCCAAGCCCAACCTCGGGGTGTTCCTCAAGGGCCACAAGGGCGAACGCCTCCAGGCCAGCCGCATCAGCCGCGAAGAGCCCACCCGCGACAAGCCCGCACTGACCATCGGCATCACGCCGCAGCCGGCCGTGCTCCAGGACATCGGCTCCACCCCCGGTGCCCGCGACCGCGGCCTGCTGGCCCGCTTCCTGTACTCCCTGCCCGCCTCCAACGTCGGGTACCGGAAGATCCGCACCACCCCGATTCCCGAACAGGTGGCCCGCCGGTACGACAGCAAGCTGGGCGGGCTCATCCGCGCATTGGTGGACCTGCCCGAGCCGGTCACCGTCCCGCTCGAACCGGCCGCCGACCTCGCCGTGGAACGGCTGCAAGCCGACCTGGAGGTGAAGCTCCGCCCGGACGAGCCACTGGCCCACATCAGGGACTGGGCCGGGAAGCTGGTCGGCCACACCGTGCGAATCGCGGGCCTGCTCCACCTCGCCGAGAACCTGTCCACAGGGTGGGGAAAGCCCGTGCGTGCCGACAGCGTGCACCGGGCCGCCGAGATCGCCGACTACTACACCGCCCACACCCTCGCCGTCTTCGACCTCATCGCTGCCGACCCCGCCACCGACGACGCCCACGCGATCCTCCAGTGGCTCCAGCGCCCGAAGCAGGACGGCACCCACCGCACCCACATCAAGGCGTACGACACCGTCGCCAGCAGCCGCCGCTTCAAGACGGTCGCCGACGTCGAACCGGCCCTGCGCCTGCTGGAGCAGCACGGCTACCTCCGCACCGACCAACCCCCCACGGGCAGTCAGCGCGGGCGCCAACCGGCCGTCACGTTCCGCGTCCATCCCTCCCTGCACACCCCTCCGGCCGGGCCCTGAGGCCCGAAACCGTCAGGGATGTCAGGGCAAACCGCTGACCAGCCATAACACCACCTTGCGGGGCGTCAGGGAACGTCAGGGATGTCAGGAGAAGCCCCCTTAGCCCTGACATCCCTGACACTCCCTGACGCCCCGCAAGGAAGGAAAGGCCCTGCTCAGCGATTTGTCCTGACTTCCCTGACACTTTCCGGGCTCCGAGCCTGTCCGCCGCCCAGCGGAAGCACTCACAGTCACCACCTCTCCGCGACATCCATCCGCACGCGCAACCGACCGCAAGGGGACGAACGCATGACCTCGCGACCCGCTCGCACGCGCACTCCGGCTGACGAACTCCTTCCGCTCAACGCGGTCTTGGAGGAGATCGGCATCACCCGAGCCTCTTGGTACCGCTGGCAGAACAAGGGCCAAGGCCCCAAGTCGATCCGGCTGCCGAACGGCCACCTGCGCGTGCGTCGAAGCGAACTGACCAACTGGCTCAACACCATGGAAGAGGCTGCCTGAATGGGCATCAGCTACAACGTCCAGATCTGGGGCATCCGCAAGCGCCCCTACAGCAAGCCGTACCAGCTCCGCTGGCAGGTGGGCACCTTCCCCAAGGCGGAGTCCTTCCTGACCAAGGGCCTCGCGGAGAGTCGCCGGGCCCAGCTCGTCACCGCGGCCCGCGCCGGCGAGCCCTTCGACGAAGACACGGGGCTTCCCGTCTCCATGCTCCGGGGCGAGCGGGTGACCTGGTACCAGCATGCTCGGGCGTATATCGAGATGAAGTGGGAGAGCAGCCCCGCCAAGACCCGCACCACGCTGGCGGAGGCCATGGCCACGGTGACGCCGGCGCTCGTCACCGACACCAAGGGCATGCCCGATCACAGGGCCGTCCGGACGGCGCTGTACGGGTGGGCCTTCAACAAGAGCCGCTGGGGTACGGAGGCGCCCGAGGACGTCCAGCGGACCCTGGCGTGGTTCGAGCGGAAGTCCCTTCCCATCACGGCTCTCTCGGATCGGCTGACGACCCGCCACGCCCTCGACGCCCTGACAAAGCGGCTCGACGGCAAGACGGCGGCGCCGTCGACCATCCGCCGGAAGCGAGCCATCTTCCACAACGCGCTCGGCTACGCCGTGGAGGCAGAGCACCTGACAGACAACCCGCTGCACCGGATTCAGTGGAAGGTGCCCGATGTGGTCGAGGTGGTCGAGCCCGAGGTGGCCGTGAGCCCGGAGCAGGCCCGAGCCCTCCTGGCAGCCGTCCGGGAACAGGGCAAGCGTGGCAAGCACCTCGAAGCGTTCTTCGGCTGCCTCTACTTCGCAGCCCTGAGGCCCGCAGAGGCCGTCTGGCTGCGCCGGGAGAACTGCACCCTTCCCGAGCAGGGCTGGGGCTCGCTCCGACTCAGCGAGACACGTCCGCGGGTGGGCTCCGCTTGGACGGATGACGGCGAGGCTCACGACAAGCGCGGGCTCAAGTGGCGCCCGCGCCGAGCTGTCCGCACCGTACCGATTCCGCCGGATCTGGTCGCCCTGCTCCGCGGGCACTTGGACGCCTACGGCACGGAGCCGGACGGCCGGCTGTTCCGCACGTCGCGGGGCGGCATGGTGCAGGAGAGCGGCTACGGCGTGGTCTGGGGCGAGGCCCGCACCCGCGCGCTCACCCCAGAGCAGGCAGCGTCTCTGCTGGGGCGGCGGCCCTATGACTTGCGTCACGCGGCTGTCTCCCTCTGGCTGAACTCCGGCGTCGACCCGACCGAGGTTGCGCGCCGCGCCGGCCACAGTCTGAACGTGCTCCTGCGGGTCTACGCCAAGTGCATCCACGGCGGCGAGAGTGCCGCCAACGACGCCATCTCGGAGCGCCTGCATCGCCGCTTGGACGACCAGGCTTAGTGCCGCGTTCCCGTCAGCGGGGGCGACACCGGCTCGGGGGACGGAACGGCGTGTCCGAACGGGCTACTGCCCCGACCGACGGGGCCGGTAGTTCGGATTCGCCTGGTAGTCGCCAGAGAGGTTCCCGCGCTCATCTACCTGCCAAGCTCCGATGATGGCCTCAGGGGGCACAGTCCCGCTCGGATCATCAACCATGTTTCCGTCGATCTCGTACACCCAGCCCCCAGGGTTCGCCTTGGCCTCTTCGACCAGCTCCGGCGGGGGTACCCGCTCCGCCGTTTGCTTCCTCCTGAAGATCCCCATGCCCTGCGCCTCCTCTGGCTTTGAGCAACGATGCTACGCACCGCTCAATGATCCAAAAGAAGCAGCCCAGCCCGCCCCACACCGGCCCCACAATGGCAGGTCAGCCCCGGAATCGCCGTCCACTGGGCGTCCAGAACTACTGGTAGACGACGTGCCGTGGCGAGACAGCGCGAGACAGTTCCGCCCCCTCTGAGAGATCAAAAACAAAGGCGCCTCACCTGCGTTTCCGCAGGTGAGGCGCCTTTTTGTTTCCACGTGGCGGGTGCAGGGTTCGAACCTGCGTAGCTTGCGCGACAGATTTACAGTCTGCTCCCTTTGGCCGCTCGGGCAACCCGCCAGGGATGGTGTCTCGCGGTCTCCCGCTCCGACGACGTAAACCATACCTGATGGTGGGGGGTGCTTCGCCACTCGGTTGATCAGTGTGGGGGCGGGCAAGGGGCCGAGTGGGTGGCTAGGCTGGTTCGGCTGCCGCGTGGCCGGAAGGTGGGGGCGCGTGCGGGCGGTTCGGCGGGCGTTTTGCGCGGTCGGAGCCGCAGGAAAACCGACAAGACAGTCCATACCGTCAAGGAGACACAACGATCATGGCCGACTCCAGTTTCGACATCGTTTCGAAGGTCGAGCGGCAGGAGGTCGACAACGCGCTCAACCAGACCGGTCGCGAGATTGCCACGCGCTTCGACTTCAAGAACGTCGGCGCGTCCATCGAGTGGTCCGGCGACAAGATCGAGATGCGGGCCAACGGCGAGGAGCGGGTCAAGGCGATCCTCGACGTGTTCGAGACCAAGCTGGTCAAGCGCGGCATCTCGCTCAAGTCGCTGGACGCCGGAGAGCCGCAGCTGTCGGGCAAGGAGTACAAGATCTTCGCGACGATCGAGGAGGGCATCTCCCAGGAGAACGCCAAGAAGATCGCGAAGATCATCCGGGACGAGGGTCCCAAGGGCGTCAAGGCCCAGGTCCAGGGCGAGGAACTGCGGGTCACCTCGAAGAGCCGGGACGACCTCCAGGCCGTGCAGGCGCTGCTGAAGGGCAAGGACCTCGACTTCGCCGTGCAGTACGTGAACTACCGCTGAGACCCAGCCGGTGGATCACCGGCTGCCACGAGGGCGGTCGCGGAGGGTCTCCGCGACCGCCCTCGTCGTACCGGCGCGACGGGAGCCAGGCGCTGCCGGGGAGAATGGCCTGCTGTGAAGCCGACTCCTGAGCAACTGACCGCCGCCACCGACGCCACGATCGAGGACGTGATCGGTCCCGACCTGCGGGTGCTGTTCTGCGGGATCAACCCGGGGCTGTGGTCGGGTGCGACGGGGCATCACTTCGCGCGTCCCGGCAACCGGTTCTGGCCGGGTCTGTACCGCAGCGGCTTCACGCCGCGTCAGCTGCGGCCGGAGGAGCAGCAGGAGCTGCTGGGGCTCGGGCTGGGGATCACCAACGTGGTGGCCCGGACCACCGCCAAGGCGGACGAGCTGACAGCCGAGGAGTACCGCAGCGGCGGCCAGGCGCTGGCGGAGCGGGTGGCGCGCTGGCAGCCCCGAGCGCTCGCCGTGCTCGGCATAGGCGCCTACCGGACCGCCTTCGGGCGTCCCAAGGCGGTCGTCGGACGCCAGGACGAGCCGCTGGGCGGCACCGAGGCGTGGGTGCTGCCCAATCCGAGCGGGCTCAACGCGCACTACACGCTGGACGGGATCGCAGCGGAGTTCCGCAAGCTCAGAGAGGCCGTCGACGGCCGCTGAGACCGTGGCCCGAGGACCGCTGAGCCCAGGTCAGGCACCCCAGCCCGCGAAGCGCTGGTCCGTCGGGACGATCTCGCGTCCGAGGGGCATGAGCGATATCGGGATCATCTTGAGGTTGGCCCAGGCGAAGGGCAGCCCGATGATGGTCACTGCCAGCGCGATGCTCGTCGCCAGGTGGCCCAGGGCCAGCCACCACCCCGCGAAGATCAGCCAGACCACGTTGCCGGCGCACGACGCCGCACCGGCGTCGGGGCGCTCACGCGTCGTCCGCCCGAACGGCCAGAGGACGTAGAGCGCGATCCGGAAGGAGGCGATCGCCCACGGGATGGTGATGATCAGGATCGCGCAGATGATCCCGGCCACGACGTACGCGAGGGCCATCCACAACCCGCACAGCACCAGCCAGAGGACGTTGAGTACGAAGTTGACGACCTTCACGGGCTTTCCTTTCGTTCTAACGCCTGCGCCCTAACGCCTGCGCCTTAACGCCTGCGCCCGCTCAGCGGCGGGTTTGGTAGCCGGCCATCTGCTCGAGTCGGGAGATCCGGTCCGGCATCGGTGGGTGGGTGGAGAACAGCTTGGTGGCCAGACCGCCGCCCGAACCGGCGCGAAAGGGGTTGACGATCATCATGTGACTGGTCGTCTCCAACTCGGGCCGGGCCGGAAGCGGAAGCTGCTGGGTACCGCGTTCGAGCTTACGCAGCGCGCTGGCCAGCGCCAGCGGATCACCGGTCAACTGCGCGCCGGACGCGTCGGCCTGGTACTCACGGGAGCGGCTGACGGCCAACTGGATGATGCTCGCCGCCAGCGGGCCCAGGATGATGATGAGCAGCATCCCGGCCAGGCCGGGGCCGTCGTCGTCCTCGCTGCGCCCGATCGGGATCAGCCAGGCGAAGTTGACGAGGAACATCACCACGGACGCCAGTGCGCCGGCCACCGAGGAGATCAGGATGTCCCGGTTGTAGACGTGGGAGAGCTCGTGGCCCAGCACGCCACGCAGCTCCCGCTCGTCGAGCAGGTTGAGGATGCCCTGGGTGCAGCAGACCGCCGCGTTGCGCGGATTGCGACCGGTGGCGAAGGCGTTGGGGGCGTCCGTCGGGGAGATGTAGAGGCGCGGCATGGGCTGCCGGGCCGAGGTGGAGAGCTCGCGGACGATCCGGTACAACACCGGGGCCTCGATCTCGCTGACCGGGCGCGCCCTCATCGAACGCAGCGCCAGCCTGTCGCTGTTCCAGTACGCGAAGCCGTTCGTCGCCAAGGCCACCAGCAGGCCGACGACCAGACCCGTACGCCCCCAGAAGCTGCCGATCACCAGGATCAGCGCGGACATCACGCCGAGGAGTACAGCCGTCTTGAGACCGTTGTGCTGGCGGTGCACGGAAGCCCTCCGAGACGTGCGTTGGGGGGTGTCTTTCACAGCCCGTTTCGCCTTTTCAACGGGTGAGACGGACTTTCTAGTTCCCTTCTCACCCGCGGGCACCGCCCGTGCAACTCGAGAGTGCGTGTGCGGACGCGTGCCTGGGCGCGTGCCCGGAGACGCGCCCGAACACGCTTCAGCCTGCTCGCTCAGCCGAAGAGCGAACCGGACGCCAACTGCAGCACCAGCTGCGGCGCCACCGACAGCACGACGCCGAGCACCGTCGCCAGTGCGACCGCAGCCCCCAGGGCGACCGGCAGCCCGGGACGCGCCGCGGCCGACACCGCGGCCGTGGCCGAGGCCGAGATCGGGGCCGGAGCCGTGGCCGAGGCCGTGGCCGAGGCCGTGGCCGAGGCCGAGATCGGGGCCGGAGCCGGGGCCTCGCCGGTGGCAGGCCCGGCGAGCGGGCTGGGCTGGAAGAGCTTGGCGGTCCATGCCAGGTAGTAGTACAGGGCCACTACGACATTCACCGCCATGATCACGGCCAGCCAGCCGAGACCGGCGTCGACCGCGGCGCGGAAGACGACGACCTTGCCGAAGAGACCGATCACACCCGGCGGCAGACCGGCCAGGTTCAGCAGGAAGAACGCCATGGCCAGCGCCACTGCGGGACGCCGTGCGAAGAGACCCTGGTACGCGTCGAGCCGACCGCCGCCGCCCAGGGTGACGACCGCGAACGCGCCCAGGTTGACCAGGCCGTAGATCAGCGCGAAGGCCACCGTGGAGCCGATCGGCGCGCCACCGGCCCTGCCGAAGCCCGCGGCCGCGATCGGGACCAGCAGGTAGCCGGCCTGGGCGACGGACGACCAGGCGAGCAGCCGCACCGCGCTGTACGGCGCGTCGAAGCGCTGACGGAGCGCACCGACGTTGCCGACGGTCATGGTCAGCGCGGCGAGGACTGCCAGTGCGTAGCCCCAGTCTCGCCCGTACGAGTGAAAACCGAGGACAGCGATTGCGGCGAGGCCTGCGAGTCCGGCAGCCTTTCCGACCACAGAGAGATACGCGGCGACGGGGACGGGAGCGCCGGCGTATGTGTCCGGCACCCAGAAGTGGAACGGTGCGGCGGCCGTCTTGAAGGCGAAGCCGACCAGGGTGAGCACGGTGCCGACGGCGACGAGCACGTGCAGCTGCGACTGGACGTGGGGCAGCGCGGCACCGATCCGGTCGAGGTAGAGGCTGCCGGTGGCGGCGTAGACGAAGCTGACGCCGAGCAGGGTGACGGCCGTGGCCGTGACCGACGACAGGAAGAACTTGAGCGCCGCCTCGCCGCCCCGTCCGTCGCGGCGCAGGGCGACGAGCGCGAAGGCCGGCAGTGTGGTGACCTCCAACGCGACGACGAGCGAGGCCAGGTCACGGCAGGCGGGCAACAGGGCCGCCCCGCAGGCCGAGGCGAGCAGCAGGAACCAGAACTCCCCCGCGGGCAGCCGGTCCGCGTCGACGGAGAAGAGCGAGAGCAGCGCCACCAGCAGCGCCCCGGCCAGCACCAGCAGCTGGAAGGCCAGCGCGAAATGGTCGGCGACGTAGGAGCAGGAGGTCGCTCCTGCTGAGGTGGTGCAGAACGTGGTCCGGTGGCCGTCGCGCAGCGGCAGCAGCAGGACGAGCGAGGCGGCCAGCCCGGCCACGGAGAGCCAGCCCAGCAGCGCCTTTCGCGCCGTCGGCAGGAACAGGTCCGCGACCAGGACGACCAGCGCCATCACGGCGGGGACGAGCGGCGGTAGGACGGCGAGCCAGTCCACGGACTGGATCAGCGATCCGGCGGGAACGGCACCGGCGGCCAGTGTGCCGACGGGCAGAGCGCCGGTGGGCAGAGCGCCGGTGGAGAGAGCGGTAGTCAGCATGGCTCAGCTGCCTCCGAGCAGCGCCTGGACGGCGGGCGTGGACAGCCCGAGCAGCAACGCCGGCCAGAGACCGGCGACGACGGTGAGCACGACCAGCGGGGTCCAGGTGACGGCCTCGTAGGTCTGGACGTCGGTGAGGGACGCCCCCGGAACGGCGGGCGCGGTGGCCAGGTCG
Organism: Streptacidiphilus sp. BW17; assembly: GCF_041262485.1. Classification (NCBI taxonomy): domain Bacteria; kingdom Bacillati; phylum Actinomycetota; class Actinomycetes; order Kitasatosporales; family Streptomycetaceae; genus Streptacidiphilus; species Streptacidiphilus sp. BW17. The sequence continues at coordinate 189,536 of NZ_JBGCCR010000009.1, forward strand.
CCCATGCAGATCCGGCGGACGACGGAGAGCAGGTAGGCCGCGGTGAGCAGGGTGCCGAGCCCGGCCAGGACCATGAGCGTGAGGAAGGTCGGCCGGGACAGCCCGGCGGCGGGGTGGAAGGCGCCCAGCATGGCCAGCAGTTCGCCCCAGAAACCGGCCAGGCCCGGCAGGCCCAGACTGGCCACCGCCCCGAAGGCGAGCAGCGCGCCGAGCCGTGGCGCGCGTCCGTAGAGCGCGGCCCCGCTCTCGGCCCGGGCCCCGGCGAGGGTGTCCAGGTCGGCGGTGCCGTAGCGGTCCTTGACCGCGCCGACGAGGAAGAAGAGCAGGCCGGTGATCAGTCCGTGCCCGATGTTGGCGAAGAGCGCGCCGTTGATACCGATCGGATTGAGGGTCGCGACGCCCAGCAGGACGAAGCCCATGTGGCCGACGGAGGAGAAGGCGATCAGCCGCTTGAGGTCACCACGGCTCCCGGGCCGGGCCAGTGAGAGACAGGCCAGCGAGCCGTAGATGATGCCGACGACGGCGAAGGCCCCGATGTACGGGGCGAGTTCGTGCATCCCCAGCGGGACGCTCGGGATCAGCACCCGGACGAAACCGTAGGTGCCCATCTTGAGCAGCACGCCCGCCAGCAGCACCGAGCCGGCCGTGGGTGCGGCCGTGTGGGCGTCCGGCAGCCAGCTGTGGAACGGCCACATCGGCGCCTTGACGGCCAGTCCGATGCCGATGGCCAGCACGACGAGGATCTGGGTGCCGCGGGACAGGCCGTGCCCGTGGTTGGCGGCCAGCGCGGTCATGTCGAAGGTTCCGGCCTTGAGGCCGAGCAGCAGCAGGCCGAGCAGCATGACCGCCGAGCCGAGCAACGTGTAGAGGATGAAGCGAAACGCCGCCGGTCCCCTGTTCTCCCCGCCCCAACGGGCGATCAGGAAGTACATGGGCACCAGCACGATCTCGAACGCCACGAAGAAGAGCAGCAGGTCGAGCACCGCGAAGGTGGCCAGCATGCCGGTCGCCAGGAGCAGCAGCAGGCCCGTCCAGCCCCGTTCGCTGCCGCCTGCGGGCAGGCGCTTGAGCGAGTAGACGGCGCAGAGGAAGGTCAGCAGCGCCGTCAGCACCAGCAGCGGCAGCGAGATGCCGTCGACGCCCAGGTGGAACCGGACGTTGAGCGCCGGGATCCAGGCCACGTCGGTGACGCCCTGCATCCGGGCCGGGTGGTGCAGGTCGAACCCGGCGGCCAGAGCGATGGCCACAGCCAGGTCGGCACCGGTCACGGCGACGCCGAGCCACAGCGCGCGACGTCCGCCCAGCGCGGGCACCAGCGTCGCGGCGGAGCCGACCAGCGGCAGCGCGAGGAGGACGAGAAGCAGAACGGTCATCTGGCGGTCGCCTCCGAGCGGGCGGAACGGGCACGGCGGGCGAATTCGGCGATCACTGGGCCACCGCCACGACGATGGCGAGGACCACGACACCGGCCGCGAGCGCGCTCAGGTAGCCCTGGGTGTTGCCGTTCTGGGCCCGCCTGACGACCCGTCCGACCAGGCCCGGACTGATCGCCGCGCCCTTGACGTAGGTCTCGACGACCTCACGGTCGAGGAAGGCGACCAGCTCGGCCGCGCCGAGCACCGGGCGGACGAAGAGACGGTCGTAGAGACGGTCGACGCCGAAGCCGTCCCGGGCGGGCCCGAAGAGCGGGCCGAGCAGCACCCGTCCCGGATCGGCCACCGCGCCCGCGGCCACCGCGTCGGCGGGGAGGGTCGCCGCGGCGCGGCGCCAGGCGGCGTAGGCGAGACTGAAGCCGAGCAGGGCGACGCCGGTGCCGATCAGGCTGGTGGGCAGCGACGGCGTCAGCGAGACACCGTCCAGCCAGGCGGGGAGCCAGTTGGTACGCAGGCCGACCAGGCCGAGCGCGAGGCTCGGCACGGCCAACAGCCACAGCGGCCAGCGCATCGCCGCAGGCTCGGCGGTGGTGACCTTGGCGCCTGCGTTCTCGCCACCGACGCTCTGCGCGCCGCGCGGGTGGAAGGCGAGCAGCCAGAGCCGGGCCACGTACATCGCGGTCAGCAGCGCCGTCAGCAGGCCACCGACCAGGACGGTCCAGCCAAGGAAGCAGGGCACGTTTCCGGCCGGGCCGAGGCCGTCGGTCAGCGCGTGACCGTTGGCGGCCTGCTCTGCGGCCGTCAGCACCGACTCCTTGCTGAAGAACCCGGAGAACGGCGGCACGCCCGCGAGCGCCAACAGGCCGATGCCCATGGTGGTGTAGGCGTCCGGCACCCGGCGGCGGAGCAGGCCCGCGCCCGAGCCGCCAGTACCCGAGATGCCCGAGCCGTCGGGGCTCAAGCCGCCCGGACGGGCCATGGCGGTGAGCGAGTTGGTGTGGGCGGCGTGTATGACCACACCGGTCGCAAGGAAGAGCAGCGCCTTGAACGCGCCGTGGGTCAGCAGGTGGAACAGGGCGGCGTCGCGGTCGCCCACGGCGAGCGCACCGGTCATGTAGCCGAGCTGACCGACCGTCGAGTAGGCCAGCACCCGCTTGAGGTCGTCCTGCGCCAGCGCGCACAGCGCCGAGCCGATCATGGTGATCACGGCCATCACGCCCAGGACCACCAGGGCGGCGGTCGAGAGCAGGAAGACCGGCATCAGTCGGGCCACCAGATAGACACCGGCGGCGACCATGGTGGCCGCGTGGATCAGCGCGGAGACCGGCGTCGGGCCGGCCATCGCGTCCGGGAGCCAGGTGTGCAGCGGGAACTGCGCCGACTTGCCCGCGACGCCGCAGAGCAGCAGCAGCGCGGCCAGCGTGGCGTGGTGCAGGTGCCCGGTGGTCGCCGCGCCGATGACGCCGTTGATCTGGAACGTCCCGGCGTCGCCGGCCAGCACGAAGATGCCGAAGAGGAAGGGCACGTCACCGAGCTTGGTGACCAGGAAGGCCTTGATCGAGGCGGACCGGGCGTCCTCGCGCTCCCAGTGGTGACCCACCAGGAAGTACGAGCAGATGCCCATGACCTCCCAGCCGACCAGCAGCACGATCAGGTCGCCGGAGTAGAGCACCAGCAGCATCGCCGAGGTGAAGAGCGAGACCAGCGCCGCATAGGAGGGGTAGCGCGGGTCCTCACGCAGGTAGGCCGTCGAGTAGACCTGCACGCAGGTCGCGACCACGCCGACGAGCACCGCGAGCAGGACGGCGATGCCGTCCAGGTTCAGCGAGAGATAGATCTGCACGCCGCCGGTCGGGGTGAGCTCGGTGGCGGCGTCGAGGATGTGGCCGGGGCCGAGGCGGGCCGCGACGACCACGGCGAGCACCGCCGCGGTCAGCGTCGGCAGAACCGCGAGCGGCCGGGCCATGCCCGGAGCGCGCCGTCCGCAGGCCAGGCCCGCGAGAGCGCCGAGGAACGGCAGCAGCGGGACGAGGATCGCGAGAGTGAGGGTCATCCGACGGTGGCCTTCCCCTCGGTCGGGTCGACGAGTTGATCCCCGTCCGGCTCGTCGCCGTCGTGGAGACGGCCGACCCGGTCGATGTCCGCGGTCCCGCGGTTACGGAAGACCAACAGCACGACGGCCAGACCGATGCCGATCTCGGCGGCTGCGATGGTGATGGTGAACAGGGTGAGCGCCTGGCCCGCGTGCAGGGAGTCCCGCAGCCAGACGTCGAAGGCGACGAGGTTGAGGTTGACGGCGTTGAGCATCAGCTCGACGGACATCAGCATCAGCACGGCGTTGCGGCGCGCGAGCACGCCGTAGAGGCCGACGCAGAAGAGCAGGGCCGCGAGGACGGCCGGGTAGACGAGATGCACCCCGCTCAACGCTCCCCTCGGTGGTCACTACGACTGTCGTCGTCACGGCGGCGGGACAGGACGATCGCCCCGACGAGCGCGGCGAGCAGCAGCACCGACAGCGCTTCGAAGGGGAGCACCCAGTAGCGGAACAGCGTCACGCCGTTGGCGGCAGTGCTGCCGGCCACGGTGCCGAGGTCGATCCAGGTGGTCCGGAAGGCGTCCACGACCAGGGTGACCAGCGTCGCCGCCGCGGCCAGCGCGACGGCGAGGGCGAGCCACCGGTTGCCGGAGTCCGCGTCGGGCGACTCCCCGATGGGCGCACGGGTCAGCATCAGCCCGAAGAGGACGAGGACGACGACCGCGCCGACGTAGATCAGCACCTGCGCCCAGGCGATGAACTCCGCCGTCAGCAGCAGGTACTCGACAGCCAGCCCGCCCAGCGCGACAACCAGCCAGAGCGCGGCGTGGACCAGCTGCTTGGTGGTGACGGTCAGCAGGGCCGCGCCCAGCACGGCCAGGCCGACCAGGACGAAGACGATCTCGACGCCGGTCGGCGAGAGGAAGCTGTGGCCGGAACCGACCACGGAAGGCACGACGTTCACGCCTCTCCCCCCTGCCCGGCCGAGCCCTCTGCGGCAGCAGCCGCAGCCGCGGCGGCCTTGTCGGCGGCCTTGCGGGCGGCGGCGATCTCCTTGGGCTCCTCCGCCGCCGGGTCGAGTGCGGGCGGGGCCGGGACGGTCCACATCCACTCGCGCAGGCGGTCGCGCTCGTGGGTGAGGTCCAGGATGTCCTCCTCCGCGTACTCGAACTCGGGCGACCAGAAGAGCGCGTCGAAGGGGCAGACCTCGATGCAGATGCCGCAGTACATGCAGAGCGAGAAGTCGATCGCGAAGCGGTCCAGCATGTTGCGGGTGCGGGCGCGCGCGTTCGGGTCGGCGGCGGGCAGCGTCTCCTTGTGGGAGTCGATGTAGATGCACCAGTCCGGGCACTCGCGGGCGCACAGCATGCAGACCGTGCAGTTCTCCTCCAGCAGCGCGATGACACCGCGCGAACGCGGCGGCAGCTCGGGCTGGACGTCCGGGTACTGGGCGGTGACGGTCCGCTTGGTCATCGTGCGCAGGGTGACCGCGAGGCCCTTGGCCAGACCCCGACCGGGCAGGGGGGACATCAGGAGATCACCACCTTGACGACGCCGGTGAGGGCGAGCTGCGCGAGCGCGAGCGGGATGAGCACGGTCCAGGCGAAGCGCATCAGCTGGTCCTCGCGGAGGCGGGGGTAGGTGACGCGCAGCCAGATGACGACGAAGGCCAGGGCGAAGGTCTTCAGCAGCATCCAGAGCCAGCCGAGGGTGGCAGCCATCGGCCCGTGCCAGCCACCGAGGAAGAGCACGGCCGTCAACGCGGAGACGACGAGGATGCCCGCGTACTCGGAGAGCAGGAAGAGCGCGAACCGCAGGCCGGTGTACTCGGTGTAGGCACCGAAGATGATCTCCGAGTCGGCGACCGGCATGTCGAACGGCGGACGCTGCAGCTCGGCCAGCCCGGAGACGAAGAAGACGAAGCCGCCGACGATCTGCCAGGGCACCCACCACCAGTGGAAGGCGCCGAGGATCCCGGTCAGCGAGACGGTCCCGGCGGCCATGGCCACGGAGGCGGCGGCGAGCAACATCGGCAGCTCGTAGGCCAACAGCTGGGCGGCGGTGCGGATGCCGCCCAGCAGGGAGAACTTGTTGGCCGACGCCCACCCGGCCATCAGCGAGCCGAGCACGCCGACGCCCATCACCGCGAGCACGAAGAAGAGGCCCGCGTCGATCGACTGGCCGACCAGGTCCCCCGGGCCGAGCGGGATCGCCAGCAGCGCGAGGAGGTACGGCAGCAGCGCGACGGCCGGCGCGATCTGGAAGATCCTGCGGTCGGCCCCGGCGGGGACGATGTCCTCCTTCTGCGCAAACTTGACGCCGTCGGCGACGAGCTGCGCCCACCCGTGGAACCCGCCCGCGTACATCGGGCCGAGCCGGCCCTGCATGTGCGCCATGGTCTTGTGCTCGGTCTGCCCGATGACCAGCGGGAACACCAGGAAGACAACGAGCACCGCGACGCAGCGGAGCAGCGCGTCGAGCGTGGTCACGCGTCCTCCTCGGGGGTGGTCGGGGTCTCCGGATCGGGCTGCGCGGTCGGCTCCGTCGGATCGGGCTGCTCAGCAGGCTCGGGCTGTTCGGCCTGCTCGGCCTCCTCGGGCCGTTCGGGCTCGTCCGCCTGCTGGCTGACGCTGCCCGACGAAACCGAACGCGAGCGGCGCGGCCGGGCGGCCGGCGGCGCCGCCGCCGCAGGAGCTGACGCTGCGTCAGGAGACTGCCAGGGGGCGTCCGGCGACGTCGGCGCAGACGCAGCCGGCGTCTCAGGGGCCGGAGCCTCCGGAGCCGGGGTCGTCTCTGCTGCCTGGCTCGCGCTGCCCGCCGTGGCGGAGCGGGTGCGCCGCGGGCGGTCCGCCGCCGCGCCTGCGGCAGCAGTGCCCGCAGCACGCGCCGCACCGGCGCGCGCACCGCGGGCTGGGCGCTCGGGGACGGGCGGCAGGGTCCCGGCGAGCGGGCCCCACTCGTTCGGGTCGGGGACACCGGGCGGCAGCATGCGGCGACGGCCGCCCTCCGCCGGGGCGTGGTCGCTCTCCCCCGGCTCCTTCGCGCCCGGCCACGCCTTGGCGACCCGGGCGGCCAGGACGAACTCCTTGCGCAACGGGTGGCCCTCGAAGCCGTCCGGCAGCAGCAGGGCGATCAGGTGCGGATGCCCGGGGAAGTCGATGCCGAACATCTCGTGCGTCTCGCGCTCGTGCCAGGCCGCGCCCGCGTAGACGGGGACGGCGGTGGGCAGCGACGCGGCGTCGCGCGGGACGCGGGTGCGCAGCAGCAGGTGCTGCGCGGCGGTGCCGTCCCCGACGCGGGCCAGGTGCGCGCAGACCGAGAAGCCCTCGGCCAGCTCGTCCACGGCGGAGAGCCAGTCGAGGTAGGCGAGCCCGAGCGCGTCGCGGCAGGTGGTCAGCGCCTCGGTCCAGTGCTCGGCGGGGACGTCCACCGTCACCAGCTCGTACGACTCCGCCGCCGTGGCCCACGGCCCGACGGCGGCAGCGAGCTCCTCTGCAGAGCGGTCGAACGTCATCATGACGAACCACCGTCCGGGTTTGGCCCGGCGACGAGCGGGCGGGCCAGCGCAGCCGGGGACGGCGGCGCGGCCGGGGACACGGCCGCCGTCCCAGCGGCAGTCGGGTACTGGTCCGGCAGCGACTCGCGGGCGATCTTCTCCTGCAGCTTGAGGATGCCCTGGAGCAGCGCCTCCGGCCGCGGCGGGCAGCCGGGGACGTAGACGTCGACCGGGATGATCTGGTCGACGCCCTTGGTCACCGAGTACGAGTCCCAGTACGGGCCGCCGGAGTTGGAGCAGGCGCCGAAGGAGATGACGTACTTGGGCTCCGGCATCTGCTCGTAGAGACGCTTGATCGCGGGGGCCATCTTGTCCGTCACCGTGCCCGAGACGATCATCAGGTCCGCCTGACGCGGTCCGGGCGCGAACGGAATGACACCGAGACGGATGAAGTCGTGCTTCGCCATGGACGCGGCGATGAACTCGATGGCGCAGCAGGCCAGCCCGAAGTTGAAGCACCACAGGCTGTACCGGCGGCCCCAGTTCAGCACCACCTTGATCGGGTCGGGCGCCATCCGGGCCAGCGGGCCCAGCCGCCGTGGTTCCAGCGCTGCCGGGCCACCTGGCTGCGAGGGGTCCGGGGTTCCGAGGTTCACGACCATTCCAGGACGCCCTTCTTCCACGCGTAGAGGAGGCCCACCGCGAGGAAACCGATGAACACGAACATCTCGATCAGCGTCCCGGCCCCGAATCCGGGCGCGGCGAAGACCGTGGCCCAGGGGAAGAGGTAGATCGCGTCGACCGCGAAGATCACGTAGAGGAAGGCGTAGACGTAGTAGCGGATCTGGGTCTGCGCCCAGCCCTCGCCCACCGGGTCGACGCCGCACTCGTACGCCAGCAGCTTCTCCTGCGTCGGTGCGTAGGGCCGCAGCAGCCGGTTGGCTGCGAACGACGCCCCGACGAAGAGGACGCCGATCAGCGCCATCAGCCCGACCACGGAGTACGCGTGGAAGTACCCCGTTCGGGATGCCGCCAGTGCCTGCACGGCCTGCATGCTCGGTCGCCTCCGGAGTCAGCCTACGTCGACGCGGTCGGGTCGGTTTAACGGAATCTTTGCCTTTACGGCGTAGGAGTCTAGGTCCCCAGGCGTCCCAGCTGTGAACTCGCCCACCGGATGGACGGCTGCCGGACGGATACCGGACTCCTGCAGGTCGCATCCGTACCCGGAGCAAGGCCGGGGGTAGGGCTGTCCCTACCCCGGAAGCGGCGACCTTCCCCATGGTTTCGGGGGTCCGTTCCCAGCGAGCCTGGCAGCATGGACCTGATGACGACCGACGCCGACCGACGCCCCCGCTTCAATGCCCGGCTCGGCCGCGAGCTGGTCTATCTGCTCACCAACCTTCCGCTCGGCATCATCGGCTTCACCCTCACCGTCGCCCTGGTCGCGCTGGGGATCGGCACCGTGCTCACCTTCGTCGGCATCTGGGTGCTGGCCGGGGCGCTCTTCACGGTACGCGGCGGCGGGACCGTCGAACGCGCACGCGCGCGGGCGCTGCTCGGCGACGCGCCGCCCGAGCCGCTGCCGGTGCAGTCCGCCCGGCCGGGCCCGCTGCACCGGGCGCTGGCGGTGCTGGGCGACGGGCTCGCGTGGCGCAGCGCGCTCTACTTCGTCGTGATGCTGCCCTGGGGCGTCATCTCCTTCGCCGTCGGCCTGCTCGCGATGGTCGTGCTCTTCCCCGTGCTGCCGTGGATCGCGCGCGGGCTCAGCCAGGTCGACCGGCTGCTCGTCGGCACGCTGCTGGCGCCGGGCGGGCTGACGGAGCGGGTGCGCGAGCTGGAGGACGACCGCGGCACCGTCGTCGACTCGGCCGCCGCCGACCTGCGCCGGATCGAGCGGGACCTGCACGACGGCGCGCAGGCGCGGCTGGTCGCGCTGGCCATGGACCTGGGCCTGGCGAAGGAGAAGCTGACGGAGGATCCACAGACGGCGGCGCGGATGGTCTCGGACGCCCACAGCGAGGTGAAGCTCGCCCTCCAAGAGCTGCGCGACCTGGCCCGCGGCATCCACCCGGCGGTGCTGACCGACCGCGGTCTCGACGCCGCGCTCTCCTCGATCGCCTCCCGCTGTCCGCTGCCGGGCGGCGTCCGCCTCGGCGTCGAGCTGCCGGAGCGGCCTGCGTCGGCGATCGAGGGCATCGCCTACTTCACCGTCAGCGAGCTGCTGACCAACGCCGCGAAGCACGCGCAGGCGCGCAGCGCGCAGGTGGAGATCTGGCGCGCGGACGACCGGCTGATGCTCCAGGTCCGGGACGACGGCGTCGGCGGCGCGGCCGAACTGCCCGGTGGCGGGCTGGCCGGTCTCGCGGACCGGATCCGCGCGGTCGACGGCGTCTTCGTCATCAGCAGCCCGCTCGGCGGCCCGACCGTCGTGACGGTCGAACTGCCGTGGCACACACGGGCGCAGTCCGGCACTCGCAACTGATCTTGATTACCCGCCCGCCGGGGCCGAAAAACTGACAGCTGATCACAGTTCGGCCGCCGAGCAGCCACAGTTGCGTCTCGTGCTCACAGGCTTCTCCCTGGAATCGCTAATCTTCGGCATTCGACCGATTGTTCGCAGAGCCACATCCAGGGGGACCCAGTTATGTCCACTCCGCCGCCCTCGTACCCGGGCCAGCAGCCGAACCCGGGCTACCCGCCGCAGCAGCCCAACCCCGGCTTCCAGCAGCCGCAGCCGAACCAGGGCTTCCAGGTTCAGCCGCCGGCGCCCGGCGGGCGCACCAAGCGGGCCGGCAAGATCCTCGGCATCCGTCTGATCGTCAGCGTCGTGGGCCTGATCGTCATCGGCGTCGGCGGCTTCATCTGGGATCACGCGACCGGTGCGGCCGACACCGCCAAGGTCGGTGACTGCGTCCAGAACACGGGCTCCGACAGCAGCCCGGACGTCCACGTCATCAGCTGCTCGGACTCGAACGCCAAGTTCAAGGTGCTGCAGGTCTTCAACAACAGCAGCGACGACTCCCAGTGCCAGAACGTGCAGGGCGTCGTGGCCGCTTACACCGAGTCCGGCTCCAACGACATGGTGCTCTGCCTCGGCAACAACGGCTGACGCAGCCGCACCCGCACAGCTATCGACAGGGCCGCCCGCCGATCCGGCGCGAGCGGCCCTGTCGCATGTTTGCCGGGTGGGGTTAACCCCACCTCAAGAGGCCGAAGCGCCCCAATGCCCCCAGCGCCCGTGCCAGGCAGGCTGGTTCACAACGGCGGAACCGGAAACGGGACCCGCGGCAACGAACCGACGAGGGAGCAGCCCTGATGAGCAGCATGGCGGAGCAGCGCCGCACGACGACGGCCTACCGGCCGACGGCCCCGAACCGGCCGGCGTTCCTGCTGGCGCCCTTCTCCGGGCAGACCTGGCGGGAGACGCTGCACCTGGTGCTCGATCTGCCGATCGGGGTCTTCATGTTCAGCCTGATCGTCACGCTGTTCTGCTTCGGCGTCGGCACGGTGATGACCTTCGTCGGGCTTCCCGTGCTGGCCGCGCTGATGGGCATGGCGCGCGGGTTCGGCGCGATGGAGCGGGCCCGCAGCGGCGCGCTGCTCGGCCAGGAGGTGGCCGGTCCCGTGCCGGTCACGCCCGCCAGGCCCGGACTGATGGCCTGGATCGGCGCGCTGCTGAAGAACGGCGCCAACTGGCGGGCGGCGCTCTACGGCGTGCTGATGCTGCCGATGGGCATCCTCGGCTTCACGCTCGCCGTGATGCTGTGGAGCGTCGGGATCTCGGCCGCGCTCTACCCGCTGTACCACTGGGTCTTTCCCACTTACGTGGGCTGGCCGGGCTACAAGCTGTGGGACTACGACAACCACAGCTACTACATCCACACCGTCCCGGAGATCGCCGCGACGTGTGCGGTCGGGATCGTGCTGGTGCTGCTGACGCCGCAGGTGCTGCGCGGCGTCGCCGCCGTCCGCCGGGCGATGGTGCGGGGGCTGCTGCGGTAACGAGCAGCCCCCGCCCCCGCCGCTGCGCGCCCCCTCACCCCCGCGTCGACACCGTGCGGGTGTCGCGCCCCGAGCGGAGCACCGTGCCCGGGATCGCGCCCGTCAGCTTGTCGTCGCGGAGCGTCTCGACCCCGTTGACGCGGACCGCGACCACGCCCTCCGCCCGCGAGTCCAGCCGCGGGCTGTCGCCGGGCAGGTCGTGGACCAGCGTCGCCGGGCCCGCGTCGATTCGCTCGGGGTCGAAGAGGACCAGGTCCGCGTGGTTGCCGACGGCGACCGTGCCGCGTCCACGCAGGCCGAACAACTCCGCCGGGTCGGCGGTCAGCATCCGCACCGCCTGCTCCAGCGGGACCAGCTTGCGTCGCCGCAGGCAGTCGCCGAGGAAGCGGGTGGTGTAGGGCGCGCCGCACATCCGGTCCAGGTGCGCGCCCGCGTCGCTGCCGCCGAGCATGACGTCCTCGTGCTGCCAGGTCTCGCGCCGCAGCTCCCAGCTGGCCGGGTCGTTGTCGGTCGGCATCGGCCAGAGGACGGTGCGCAGGTTGTCGTTGACGCAGATCTCGACCAGCGTCGCGAACGGGTCCTGGCCGCGCTCGGCGGCGATGTCCCGCACGACGCGTCCGGTCAGGCCCGCGTTGGTGCCGGTGTAGGTGTCTCCGATGACGTAGCGGCCGAAGTCGGCCAGCCGCCGGAAGACGCCCGCCTCCGGACTGTCCGCGCGGCGCAGCATCTCCGCCCGTACGTCCGGCTGTTGCAGTCGCGCGATCCGCTCCGGCACCGGCAGGCCGAGGACATCGCCCCACCCCGGGATCAGGTTGAGCGCGCAGAAGGTGCCCAGCGACATGTTCATCGGCGTCAGGATCGGCATGGTCAGCGCCACGATCCGCCCGCCCGCCGCGCGGGCCCGCTCGGACGCGAGCAGTTGGCGCGGGACGCGGCCCGGGACGGCGGCGTCGATGGTCAGCACGTTCCAGTTGAGCGGGCGACCGGCCACCGCGCTCATCTCGACCAGCAGCTCGATCTCCTCGTCAGCGAAGGTGTCCAGGCACCCGGCGACGATCGCCTCGATCTGCGTCCCCGGTGCCTCGCCGACGGCCCGGGAGAGGGCGACCAGCTCCTCACGCCGCGCATGCCGGGAGGCGACCGGCTGTCCGTCGCCGTCCGCGTGGGTGGCGGACTGGGTGGTGGACAGGCCCCAAGCGCCCTCCGCCATGGCCTGCTTGAGCAGCGCGGTCATCTGCCCGAGCTGCTCGGCCGTCGGCTGTCCGCCGACCGCGTCGGGGCCCATGACGTGGCGACGCAGCGCGCAGTGGCCCACCATGAAGCCCGCGTTGACCGCGATCCTCCCGTCCAGCGCGCCGAGGTACTCGCCAAAGGACGACCAGCCCCACGGCACGCCCTCCTCCAGCGCGGCCAGCGACATGCCCTCGACCCGGCACATCATCCGCCGCGTGTAGTCCGCGTCGTCCGGCCGGGCCGGGTTGAGCGGCGCGAGGGTGAACCCGCAGTTGCCCCCGGCGACGGTGGTGACGCCGTGGCCGAGCGACGGGGTGGCGAACGGGTCCCAGAACAGCTGCGCGTCGTAGTGGGTGTGGGGATCGACGAAGCCGGGGGTGAGGACCAGCCCGGTGGCGTCCTCGGTCGTGGCCGCCGGCTCCTGGCACCGGCCTGGATCGGCGATGACGGCGACCTTGCCGTCCTTGATCCCCACATCGGCGCCGCGCGCGGCCGCGCCGGTGCCGTCGACCAGCGTCGCGCCCTGGATCAGATGGTCGAGCATGAACCTTCTCCTCCCACTCCTCACCAACCGGGATCTCGTACTAGCCCACGGACTGACGGAACCGCGTGGTGCGGTGCACGGGATCGGTGTCGATCTTCGGGATCACGTGCTCGCCGATCAGCCTGATCGTCTGCGCCGTCTGCTCCGGCGGGATGCCGACCGGCAGGCCGAAGACCAGCTGGTCCGCGCCCGCGGACTCCCAGCGCTTGCACTGCTTCAGCACCTCGTCCGGGTCGCCGCAGATCATCAGCTCCTCGGCGATCAGCAGGTCGATCAGCTCCTCGCTGTACTCCGGCAGCAGCTCCGGCCAGACCGGGATGCCCTCCGGGCGCGGGAACGTGTCGTGGTAGCGGAAGAGCAGCGACTGCAGGTAGTTGAGCCCGCCGCTGGCCGCGATCCGGCGCGCCTCCGCCGAGGTCTCGGCGCAGATCGCGGTCGAGGTGACCATCACGTTGTCGTTGACGAAGGCTCCGACCGGCTCGGCCTCGCGGATGGCGTTCTTGTAACTGGCCACCACCCACTCCATGTCGGAGACCTTCTGCACGCTGAAGCCCAGCACCCCAAGGCCCTTGCGTGCGGCCATCTCGTACGAGGCCGGACTGCCCGCCGCGTACCACATGGCCGGGTGGGCCTTGCCGTACGGCTTGGGCAGCACCTTGCGCGGCGGCAGCGTCCAGTGCTTGCCGGAGAAGCCCGGGTACTCGTCGTTCAGCCACATCCTCGGGAACTCGCCGATGGTCTCCTCCCACATCTCCTTGGTGACGTCCATGGACGCCGCATCGGGGAGGAAGCCGAGGATCTCGTGACTGCCGGCGCCGCGGCCGGTGCCGAACTCGAAGCGCCCGCCGGAGAGGTGGTCCAGCATGGCGACGCGCTCGGCGACCTTGACCGGGTGGTTGACCTTGGGCAGCGGGTTGAAGATGCCGGAGCCGACGTGGATCCGCTCGGTGGCGTGGGTGAGGTAGCCGATCACCACGTCGTTGGCGGAGATGTGCGAGTACTCCTCCAGGAAGTGGTGCTCGGTGACCCACGCGTACTTGAACCCGGCCTTGTCGGCCTGGACGACGTAGTCCATCTCCTCCATCAGGGCGTGGTGCTCGGCCTGCGGGTCGGCCTGGGAGCGACTTCTGGGCACGTAGCCCTGGATGAAGATGCCGAACTCCATGGGTTCACCGTCCAAGTCCCGAATTATCTGACGATCCGTCAGATTTGACTGCCTGCGACTCTGGCATTCGCCCGGAGCGCCGGTCAATAGCTGACTGACGGTCCGTCAATATTCCTGGTCGGCATATCAGCCGATGGTGACCCCGCACATCCAGCCGCCGTCCGCGACCATCGGCTGGCCGGTGACGTAGGACGAGTCGTCCGAGGTCAGGAAGAGCGCGAGGCGCGCCATCTCGTCCGGGCGGCCGATCCGGCCCAGCGGGACGACCTTGGCATAGAGCTCCTTCGTGGCCGCGGCCAGCGCCGCCGCGTCCTCCGCGCTCATCACCGGCGCGCCGGACTCCCCCACGAAGGCGTTGGCCGGGTCCGACATCGGGGTGTCGACCGCGCCGGGGCAGACCGCGTTGACCCGGATGCCCTTGGGTGCCAGCTCCAGCGCGGCGACGCGGGTCATCGCGACGATCGCGCCCTTGGTGGCGGCGTACGAGGTCACCAGGGCCATGCCGGTGAGCGCGGTGTAGGAGGCGGTGTTGACGATGGTCCCGCCGCCCGCCGCCTCGATGGCCGGGGCAGCGGCGCGCATGCCCAGGAAGCAGCCGACCTGGTTGACCCGGACCACCGCCAGGTACTCCTCCAGGGACGTGCTGACCAGCTCGTTGAAGCGCAGGATCCCGGCGTTGTTGACCAGTCCGTCCAGCTTGCCGAAGGCGGAGACGGCGGCGTGCACGGCCGCGGTCCAGTCGTCCTCGCTGCTGACGTCGAGGTGCTGGTAGCGGACCCTCCCCTCGCCGAGCTCCAGCTGCAACTCCTTGGCCAGCGCCTCGCCCTGGTCGTCGAGGACGTCACCGATCAGCACCTGCGCGCCCTCGGCGGCGAAGAGGCGCGCCTCGGCGGCGCCCTGCCCCCGCGCGGCACCGGTGATCAGCACGGAACGGCCCGCGAGACGGCCGGGAACGCGGCCGGGAACGCGGTCGGGGGCGGTGGCTTCGGTCATGGTGCGGACTCCTTCAGGCTCGTCCGAGCGAAGATAATCTGACGCATCGTCAGTTCTCGTCGTCCGAGTGTCCTTCGGGAGCCCGCACAAGGGAAGACCCGGAACTGCCCTCACACCAGCGGCAGCACGTCCGTGGCGATCAGCTCCAGTTGGGCCAGGTACTCGGCCAGGTCTCGGCTGCGCGGGCGCAGCTGCAGATGCGTGACCCCGACCGCGACGTACCGGCGCAGCAGCTCCGCCAGCGCGTCCGGCTTGCCGGAGACGGAGCGGCGGCCGATGTCCCAGCCCGGTTCGCCGACGTAGAGCGGCGGCGCGATGGCGTTGACGACGAACGGCCCGCTGCGGCCCGCCTGTTCGCGGGTGGCGCGGATCAGCTCCAGCTGCGCGGGCAGCGCGTCCAGAGTGTCGCCCTGCGAGAGCCAGCCCTCCGACAGCCGCGCCGCCCGCCTGACCGCCGCCGGGGCCGAGCCGCCGACCCAGATCGGCGGACGCGGCGTCTGCACCGGGCGCGGCGAGACGGCCAGGTCCCGGAACGGGAACCGGGGCCCGTCGTGCTCCGGGTACTCGTCGGTCAGCGCCGCGTCGAGCGCGGCGATCGTCTCGTCGAGGATCTCGCCGCGCCGGTGGAAGTCGACGCCGAGCGTCTCGAACTCCTCCTGCACATGGCCCGCGCCGACGCCGAGCACCAACCGTCCGCTGCTGAGCAGGTCCAGCGTGGCGTACTGCTTGGCGGAGAGCAGCGGGTGCCGCAGCGGCGCCACCGCGATGTGGGAGAGCAGCCGGATCCGCGAGGTCAGCCCGGCCAGGTAGCCGAGGGTCGAGACCGGGTCGTACCAGGTCGCGCCCATCGGCCCGACCAGCCGACGCGGGATGGCGACATGGTCGCAGCAGGCGACGTAGGCGTAGCCGAGCCGGTCGGCGGCCCGGGCGACGGCGGCCAGCTCGGCAGGTCCGGCCGCCGCCTCCCAGGGCTCGACGAAGATGGTGCTCTGCGCCTGGACCGGCAGTTGGATCCCGAACTCAGCCATCTCACACCCCCGCCCCGGGTCCGCCCCAGAGCCCCTCCGACGTCAGGCCCAGCAGCTCGATGGCGTTGCCGCGGACGATCTGCTCGACGACGGGTGCTTCGAGATGGCCCATCTGCTCCTCGGCGACCTCACGGCTCTTGGGCCAGGTCGAGTCGGAGTGCGGGTAGTCGGTCTCGTAGAGGACGTTGGCCGCGCCGATCGCGTCCAGGTTGCGCAGACCGTGGGGGTCGTCGAAGAAGCAGCCGTAGACGTGCCGCGCGAAGAGCTCGCTGGGCCGGGTGAAGACCTTGTCGGCGACACCGCCCCAGGCGCGGTTCTCCTCCCAGACCACGTCGGCGCGGGCCAGGATGTAGGGGATCCAGCCGATCTGCCCCTCGGCGTACATGATCTTCAGCTCCGGGAACCGGTCGAACTTGCCGCTCATCAGCCAGTCGACCATGGAGAAGCAGCAGTTGGCGAAGGTGATGGTGGACCCGACGGCGGGCGGCGCGTCTGCGGAGGTGGACGGCATCCGCGAGGAGCTGCCGATGTGCATCGCGATGACGGTCCCCGTCTCCTCGCAGGCGCGCAGGAAAGGGTCCCAGGCGTCGGTGTGGATGCTGGGCAGGCCCAGGTGCGGGGGTATCTCGCTGAAGCAGACCGCGCGGACCCCGCGGGCGGCGTTGCGGCGGACCTCGACAGCGGCCGACTCGGCGTCCCAGAGCGGGACGATGGCGAGCGGGATCATCCGGCCCCGCGCGGTCGGGCCGCACCACTCCTCGACCATCCAGTCGTTGTAGGCCTGGATGCAGAGCAGCCCGAGCTCGTGGTCCTTGGCCTCGGTGAAGGTCTGGCCGCAGAAGCGCGGGAAGGTCGGGAAGCAGAGCGCGGACTGGACGTGGTTGACGTCCATGTCGGCCAACCGCTCGGGTACCGAGAACGACCCCGGCCGCATCTGCTCGTAGGTGATGGCCTCCAGCCGCACCTCGTCACGCGGGTAGCCGACGGCGGTGTCGAGGCGGGTGAGCGGGCGGCGCAGGTCCTCGTAGACCCACCAGTCGGCGATCGGCCCGTCGCTGCCGGGGGCGCCCATCACCGGCGTGAACCGCCCGCCGACGAAGGTCATCTCAGCGAGCGGGGCCCGGACGATACGCGGACCGAGCTCGCGGTACTTGGCGGGCAGCCGGTCCTGCCACACGTGCGGCGGCTCGACGGTGTGGTCGTCCACCGAAATGATCCAGGGGAAGCTCTCCATGCGGGTCAGGCTACGCGCAATCTGACGATCCGTCAGGAGTGTGCGCGCGGCCCGACCCGCAGTGCGGGATGCCGGGGATCAGAGCGTTCCGAGCGTGACCGTCGCGGTCTTGGTGCTGCCGTCGCGGAGGTAGGTCACCTGGACCTGCTGCCCCGGCTTGTCCGAGGCCAGCACCGTCGACAGGGTGGCGACGCTGTCCACGGCGGTGCCGCCCAGCTGCGTGATCACGTCGCCCGCCTGGAGCCCGGCCTTGGCGGCCGGCCCGCCCGCGGTGACCGAGACGATGCCCGCGCCGGTGGTCGGGGTGCCGTCGCTGGCGGTCCCGGTGATCACCGTGCGCGCGCTGATGCCGAGCGCGGCGCGGCCGGAGTTGGTCACCTTGCCGCTCTGGATCATCTGGTCCGCCAGGTTGGTCACGGTCGACGCCGGGATGGCGAAGCCGATGCCGGGGGCCTGCGAGTTGCCCTCGTTGTTGTCCACCGCGGCCAGGGTGTTGACGCCGACGATCTGGTCGGACAGGTTCACCAGCGCGCCGCCGCTGTTGCCCGGGTTGATCGCGGCGCTCGTCTGGACCATGTTCGGGATGGTCGCACCCTGCGGGTTCTCCTGGCTCTTGCCCTCGCTGACGGTCCGCCCGACCGCCGAGACGATCCCCTCGGTGACGCTGGAGGAGAGCCCGAGCGGGTTGCCCATGGCCAGCACGATCTGCCCGACGTCGACTTTGGAGCTGTCCGCGAAGACGGCGGGCTTGAGCCCGGAGGGCGGGCTGCTCAGCTTGATCACGGCGAGATCGTTGGTCGGGTAGGAGTAGACCAGCGTGGCGGCCAGCGGCTTGGACTGGTCGGACAGCGTCACCTGGAAGCTGGTCGAACTGCCCACCACGTGCGCGTTGGTGACGATGTCACCCTTGGTGTCGTAGACGATTCCGCTGCCGAGGCTGTCCGCCGCGTTGATCTGGACCACTGACGGGAGAACGGCCTTGACGGTGTTCTCGTAGTTCGCCTGCAGGTCGTTGCTGACGCTGGGCGCGGGCGCGGCGCTGCCCGCGTCGGCGGACTTGCCCCCGTTCCCGTTCCCGCTGCCACTGCCGCTGCTGGTGCAGGCGGTGGCGGTCAGCAGCAGCGCCGTGGCGGTCAGGACGGCGGTGACGGCAGAGACAGCGCGACGCTGACGACGTGCGCGGCGGATACAACGGACCGTGCTCGGAGGCGTCTCCATGGGTGCGACCTGCGACCTTCACTGTCGATGACAATTTGGGCACATTGTCGCTTTTGTCAGTAAAAACTCATGGAAGGCGCGCGAGCACGGCCGCAGCTTCGCTCGGCTCGACCACCCGGCTCAGCCGGTCGTCTTCGGGTTCGTCAGGTCATAGACCGTCACGCCGTCGACCGTGGTGGCCTTGTAGTTCTGGGCCACCCAGGTGGCGATCTGCGAGGAGTCGCCCGAGCCGCCGGTGCCGGTGCTCGTGCTCGTGCTCGTGCCGGCGCTGGTGCTCGTGCTCGTACCGCCGGTCGGGCCGCCCATGGTCAGCGCGCTGCCGAGGAAGTAGTGGATCTTCCCGGAGCGCACATCGCTCTCGAACTGGGCCAGGGTCGGCGCCGGATCGGTCCCGTTGAAGCCGCCGACGGCCATCACCGGGTAGCCGCCGGCCAACTGGTAGCCCGCCGCGTTCTGGGAGCCGACGGCCGCGGCGACCCAGGTGTAGCGGGAGGCGTCCTGCTTGAGCAGCGCGGTCAGCGCCTTGCCGGGATCACTCCCGTTGAGCAGCGAACCGATCCCACCGGCACCGCCTCCGGCGCCACCGGGCATGCCGCCGCGCTGTCCGAAGCCGCCGGGGAGCTTGCCGCTGGGCAGCTTGCCGCCGAGCTGCCCAGCGGCGCCGCCGGATCCGCCCGGCCGACCGCCACCCCCGAACCCGCGCCCGGGCGTTCCACCTCCGGACATTCCACCGCCGGACATTCCACCGCCGGGTGTTCCACCGCCGGTCCTTCCTCCGCCTCCGGGCATCCCGCCGAACCCGGCGCCCTGGACCGTCGGTCCCGCCGAGGGGAGCGAACCACTGTGCGCGGTGCCGGCCGTCTCGACGCTGTACGCGGCCGGGCCGCCGAGGCCCGCGAGGACCGCGGCCAGCGCCGCGACCACGGCCAACCGCCGCCCCAGCAGCGGCCCGAAGGCCAGCGCCAGCGCGCTCGCCAGGCCCACCAGCAGCACCGCGTAGCGCAGCCACGGCAGCCAGTCCGCACTGCGCCCCAGCAGGACGAACGACCAGACCGCCGTCACCCCGACGACCAGCGCCGCAGTACCACCGGCCGCCCAACCGGCCCGACGCTCCCACAGCAGCCCGGCGCCCATGCCCACCAGCACCGCGAGATACGGCGCGAGCGCGACGTTGTAGTACGGGTGGAAGATCCCCTGCATATAGCTGAACACCACGAAGGTGGTGACCAGCGCCGTCCCCCAGAGCACCAGCGCCGCTCGACGCGGGTCGGTGCGCGGCGCGCGGCGCGTCCACCAGAGGCCCGCCACCAGCAACAGCAGCGCCGCGGGGAGCAGCCAGGAGATCTGACCGCCCATCTCCGCTCCGAAGAGCCGGGTCAGTCCGGTGCTCCCCCAGTTGCCGCCGGCGGCACCACCTCCCCCGCCGCCCACGCTGCCGGTCTCGGCGCCGGTGATCCGGCCGAAGCCGTTGTATCCGAAGGTCAGCTGGAGAAAGGAGTCGTTCTGGCTACCCCCGACATACGGCCGGTACTGAACCGGCGTCAGCTCGACGATCGCGACCCACCACCCCGAGCTGACCACCAGCACCACCATCGCCAGCAGCAGCTGTCGCACCCGCCGCCAGAAGCCGGTCGGCGCCAGGAGCAGATATACCGAGCCCATCGCGGGCAGCACCAGGAACGCCTGCAGCGTCTTGGTCAGGAAGGCGAAGCCGATACAGGCGGCGGCTGTCAGCAGCCACCGGGTCCGCGCCTGCTCCTGCGCACGCTGGACCGCGTAGAGGGCGAGCGCGAGCAGCAGCGCCAGCAGCGCGTCCGGGTTGTTGAAGCGGAACATCAGCGCCGCGACCGGGGTCAGCGCGAGCGTCGCCCCGGCCAGCAGCGCGGGGCCGGCGGAGAACCGCCGCTTGACCGCCGCATGCACGACGGCGACGGCCGCAACGCCTTCGAGCGCCTGCGGCACCAGGATCGACCACGCGTTGACGCCGAACAGCCGCGCCGACAGCTCCATCACCCACAGCGAGGCCGGTGGCTTGTCGACGGTGATGAAGTTGGCGGCGTCGGAGGAGCCGAAGAACATCGCCTTCCAGCTGTGCGCCCCGGCCTGGACGGCGGCCGAGTAGAACTGGTTGGCCCAGCCGGACGCGCCCAGGTCCCAGACGTAGAGCAGCGCGGTCAGGGCCAGCAGCGCGAGGAAGGCGGGCCGGGCCCAGCGTGGATCGCGGCCGGGTGCGGCCGCGTCGGGCGCGGAGGCCGTTGCGGGTGAGGGTGCGGCGGTGGTGGTCATGCCGTCCACCGTCACCGAGCGCCCTGTTCACGCCGTGTCGGACGGATGTGCGCCGCCTGTGAACGCGCGCGAGGACGCTCTGACGGCCGCTCAGGCCAGCGGCAGCCGCACCGCGAACACGGTCTCCCCGGGCACGCTCGTCACCCGGACCTCGCCGCCGTGCGAGGCGACGACGGCGGCCACGATGGCCAGCCCCAGTCCGGTCGAGCCCTGTCCGGTCGAGCCGACCGCCCGCGCCCGCGAGGAGTCGCCGCGCGCAAAGCGTTCGAAGACGGTGGGCAGCAGGTCCGGCGGGATGCCAGGACCGTCGTCGGTGACGGTCAGCAGCGCGTGCCGGTCGGCGGTGGGACCGCCCACCGCCAGTGCGGCCGTGACGACCGTGCCCGGTGGCGTGTGCTTGCCCGCGTTGGCCAGCAGGTTGACCAGCACCTGGTGCAGCCGGTGCTCGTCGCCGGTCACCTGGGTCCCGGCCTCGGGATCGTCCGGCAGCCGGACCTCCCACTTGTGGTCCGGCACGGCCGCGTGCGCGTCGCGGACCGCGTCCACGACCAGCGGCGCGAGGTCCACCGGCTCGTGGGTGAGCTCCCGGCCCGCGTCCAGGCGGGCGAGGAGCAGCAGGTCCTCGACCAGTGCGGTCATCCGGGTCGCCTCGGACTCGACCCGGCCGAGCGCGTAGGCCGTGTCCGGTGGCACGGTCTCCTTGCTGCGCCGGGTCAGTTCAGCGTAGCCCTTGATCGAGGCCAGCGGGGTGCGCAGCTCGTGGCTGGCGTCGGCCACGAACTGACGCACGCGCGTCTCGCTGGCGTGCCGGGCCTCCAGGGCTGCGGAGACATGGTCGATCATCCGGTTCAGCGCCGCGCCGACCAGCCCGGACTCGGTCCTCGGGTCGGTGTCGACGGCGGGCACCCGGGCCAACCGGCCCACCTCGCCCCGGTCCAGCGGTTCCTTGGCGATCCGCGCGGCGGTCGCCGCGACCCGGTCCAGCGGGCGCAACGAGACGCGCACCAGCGCGAACCCGGCGAAGCCGACCAGGATCACCGCGGCCACGCCCAGCACGGCCTCGGTGGCGATCAGATTGTCGATCGGCCCGGTGACCGCCGACTCCGGCAGTCCCACGATCGCCCGGCCGCTGTCGGGACCGTGCGGCCCGGCGGGCATCGCCAGGACCCGGTATTCCCCGAGGACGGGCAGGTCGACCGTGGTCGCGTCGGAGCTGACCGGGGCCGCCTCAAGCGCGGTGATCTCGGCATCGGTCAGCGACTGGTTGTCGAAACTGTCGATCCCCGAGAAGCGGAGCGACCCGTCGGCGTTGAGCACCACGGTGACCACCCCGGAGCCCCCGTGCGGGTGGCCGCCGCCGTCTCCGGCGGGACCTCCGCCAGGACCGCCGAAGGCCGCCATGGCAGCACCGTGCAGCTTGTCGTCCAGGTTGCTCTGCATGTACTCGCGCAGCTGAAAGGTGGTCAACCAGGCCACCACGGTGAAGACGACGGCCAGCAGCACCGTCATCGTCACGACCAGGCGGGTGCGCAGCGGCCAGGTCGACCAGCGGCGGATCACGACGCTGCCGCCGCCTCCGCGGGCTTGAGCACGTAACCCGCACCACGCATGGTGTGGATCATCGGAGCACGGCCCGCATCGATCTTGCGGCGCAGGTAGGAGATGTAGAGCTCGACCACGTTGCCCTGGCCGCCGAAGTCGTAGTTCCAGACCCGGTCCAGGATCTGCGGCTTGCTCAGTACCCGGCGCGGGTTGCGCATCAGGAAGCGCAGCAGCTCGAACTCGGTGGCGGTGAGGCGGATCGAGGTGCCCGCGCGGTGGACCTCGCGGCTGTCCTCGTCCAGGGTCAGGTCGCCGACGACGAGCGTCGACTCGCTGCGCGCCGAGGCCGCGCCGGAGCGGCGCAGCAGCCCGCGCAGCCGGGCGACGACCTCCTCCAGGCTGAACGGCTTGGTCACGTAGTCGTCGCCGCCCGCGGTCAGGCCCGCGATGCGGTCCTCGACGGCGTCCTTGGCGGTCAGGAAGAGCACGGGCACGTCGTGCTGTGCGGAGCGGAGGCGACGCATCACCTCAAGGCCGTTGAGGTCGGGCAGCATCACGTCGAGGATCACCGCGTCGGGGCGGAACTCGCGGGCGGCGCGCAGCGCGGACGCGCCGTCGCCGGCAGTCGTGGTCTGCCAGCCCTCGTAGCGCAGGGCCATGGACAGGAGGTCGGCTAGGGGGGCCTCGTCGTCCACGACGAGCACCCGCACGGGGGTGCCGTCGGGGCGACGGAGCTCGGTAGCGGCCGCGTCGGAGGAGGTCGTGGTCATGCTCCGATACGGTGCCGCCGTTGCATGAGAATTCCATGAGGTCGCGCTTCCGGTTACCTGTGTATTCCCTGGCAATTCCCCAGGAGGCTGCCAGGAACTCCCAGGTATCGCTCAGAGCAGCCCCAGGTCGCCCAGCTCCTTGTGCAGGTCGGACCGGGGACCGGCGGCAACGTCCTTGCCCGGCCCCGACGCTGTGGACCCGGACGCTGTGGGCGCGGGCGGTATGAGGCCGGACGACTTGCGCCCGGACCCCGTCGGCGTGCCGGACGTCGTCGCCGGACGCCGGTCCCGCAGCAACCAGGCGCCGATCACTCCGCCGACGAGCCCGCCGAGGTGCGCCAGCCAGCTGACGCCGGGCGTGCCGGGGACGGCGACGGTCAGCAGGTAGGCGAACGAGGCGCCCATGACCAGCCCGACCAACGTGTCGATCAGGTGCCGGTCGAAGATGCCCCGCAGCACCACATAGCCGAAGTAGCCGAAGATGACGCCGCTCGCGCCCGCCCCGACGGTGTCACCGCTCTGGAAGATCCAGACCGCCAGGCCGCTGGTCACCGTCACCAGCAGCGTCAGCCAGAGGAACCGGGCCACGCCCCGGTACGCGGCCAGGAAGCCGAAGACGAAGAGCGGCCCCGAGTTGGACTCGATGTGTGCCCAACTGAAGTGCAGGAACGGCGCGGTGAAGATCTCCGGCAGTCGGGCGACGTCGTGCGGGACCACGCCGTACTCCTGCGACAGCTGCTGCTGGTCCATCCAGTTGACGACCTGGACCGCCCAGATCACCACCATGACGCCGAACATCACGAAGAACGCCTTGCGCGCCTCCGCCAGCATCCGCTCCGGTGTGTCCAGCTCCTTCGGAGCCCACAGCTGCCTCGTGTCCACGGTGCCCACCCCCGCTCTCGTTCAGGAGCACTCAGGAGGAACTCTAGAACCGGGCACCGACAGCGCACCTACCTCTACAGCGCACCGATACCGAACCGGTGCGCGACGCGCTCGCCCGGCTCGATCCGCAGCAGGTCCTCGCCGGTGGCGAAGGCGTTGGGCGGGCAGCTCATCGGCTCGACGGCGATGCCCGCGCGGCGGTATCCGGCGGACAGGGTGTCGCCGGTGTAGAGCTGGAGCCAGTCGACGCCCTCGCCCAGCCGGAGCTCGACGCCGGAACCGCCCCCCGGAGCGGTCAGCCGCACCCGGGCCAGCCCGTCCGCGTCCCTGGTCAGGCCGGTGTAGGCGGTGTCCAGCACGGTGTCGCCGATGGCACGGGGCGTGCGGAAGTCGTAGTCGGTGCCCGCGACGGACTCGCGCCCGTCGGGGATCTTGCGCGCGTCGACCGGCAGCCAGGTGTCCGCGGGCACCGCCAGCACCGCCTCGCCGATCTGCCCCGGACCGCGGCCCAGCGTCAGGTACGGGTGCGCACCGAAGCCGTAGGGCGCGGGCCGGTCGCCGACGTTGTGCGCCGCCAGCTCGACTACGAGCCCGGCCTCGCCGAGCTCGTAGTGGGCGGTCAGGTCCAGGATGTGCGGATAGCCGTGCATCGGATAGAGCCGCAGGGCGTAACGGACATACGCCGAGCCCTCACCGGCGCCCTCGGCGACGACCCGCCACGGCAGCCACCGGGTGAAGCCGTGGCTGGCGTTGCCGGTCGACGGCTCGGTCAGGTCCAACTGCCGGTCCTCACCGTCGAACCGGTAGCGCCCGTCGCGCACGCGGTTCGGCCACGGGATCAGCAACTGCCCGGCGCCGCCCGGAGGCTGGGTCTCCGCCGGGTAGCCGACCACCAGCGGACGACCCTGGTGGCTGAGCTCGCGCAGTCCCGCGCCAACGCCGTTGATCACCGCACGGTAGCCACCGGCCTGGACGACCTGTTGCGGGCCGTTCGGCGAGATCGGTGCGTGGGGCGAGGACCCGGTCGCGCTGCCGGCAGGAACGCCGGTCGGAATACCGGTCGGGATGCCGGTCGCGTCAGCCGTTGCGTCGTCTGCCGTAGCGTCGTCAGCCATGACGCCATCCTGTCACCCGGCCACCGGAAGTGACGGTTGGGCGCAGGGTGTGCGGGGGTTGCATGTGTCCGGGATCACCCGGGGACCGCGGAACCGTACGGGAGTGCTAGTCTCACGCTCACTCCTCACAGACCATCAGCACCACCAGCAGAACCCTCAACGCACCACCCTCACGGCCCATCTGGGCCCGCCTGGCAGCCCGCGTCCGGACGGCCGGGCCGTCTGGTGCGCGCCGGCCGAACGTTGGGTTACCCGGGTGGCCCCGATTCCGCCGCGAGCGCGCGCGAGACCGGCTGAGCTGACGAGACGCGGACGGCCTGCGGGCCCGTCCACCCACGGCCTCACGGCCGGACCACGACAGAGGCACGCCTTGACGGCTCGACACGTCCGCAGACGGTCACGTCGCTGGATCGGCGCTGCGGTGGCGATCGCCGCCGGCGCGGTGGTGATCGGCGCAGCCGCCGAGGCCGCGCCCAGCCCCGCCTCTGCGCGCACGGCCACCCCCACGACCGCACCCGTCGCAGGCGCACTGGCCTGGCCGAGCACCCCGGACCGGACCACGACCGCGCTGCAGCAGGCCTTCACCTCCGCGAGCGCCGAGTTCCACGTGCCGGCGGACGTCCTGCTGGCCGTCTCGTACGAGGAGACGCTGTGGGAGTCCCACGGCGGCCGTCCCAGCGTCACGGGCAACTACAACGTGATGGGCCTGACCGAGGTCTCCGACGCCGACGTGAGCACCCCGTCCACCCGCGACCTGACCGGCAGCGGCGCCGCCCACGCACAGCAGCCCTCCGCCCGTGCCCTCGCCGAGCGCGCCTCCGTCGACACCGCGTCCCCCGCCCTGCACACGCTGCAGACCGCGGCGGCGCTCGCGGGGGTGGCCGCCAATCTGCTGAAGACCGACATGACGCAGAGCGTGCGCGGCGGAGCGGCCCTGCTGGCCTCCTACGAGTCCCGGCTGAGTCCGCAGGCGTCCGCGCCGGGCGGGGTGCCGACCGACCCGGCCGCGTGGTGGCCCGCCGTGGTCGCCTACGCGCAGGCGGAGACGCCGGTCGCCGGTCAGCAGTTCGCGGCCCGCGTCTACACGCTGATCCAGCAGGGCGCGTCCCGGGTCACCGACGACAACCAGGCCGTCTCCCTCCCGGCCGCGCCGAACGTCCGCCCGCCCGAACTGGCCGCCACGCAGGCCTCGGTGGCGAGCACCGACGGCGGCGACGGCACCTCGGTGGCGGAGTGCCCGGGCGGCCTGGCCTGTGCCGTGTCCCCGGCCGCGTACCAGCAGAACGGCAACTACGCGAAGGCGAACCGCCCCACCGACGGCGATCAGGTCGACTACCTGGTGCTGCACGACACCGAGGGCTCCGCCGGGGGCACGATCGCCTCGTACCAGGACCCGACCGCCTACTCCAGCGCCCATTACGTCGTCGGCCGCGACGGCTCGGTGACGCAACTCGTCCCGACCGCCGACATCGCCTGGCACTCGGGCAACCAGACCGTCAACGCGCACTCGGTCGGCATCGACGCGGAGGGCTACGCGCTGCCGCAGGGCAGCTGGTACCCCGAGGCGGAGTACGAGTCCACGGCGGCGCTGGTGAAGTACCTGGCGGCGAAGTTCGAGATCCCGCTGGACCGCGAGCACATCCTCGGCGCGGACGACGTCCCCGGCGCGGCCCCTGCGACGGCCGCCGCATCGGCGGCTGCGGGCTCCTCGGCGGCTGCGGGCTCGGCGGCTGCATCGGCGGCTGCGGGCTCGTCGGCGGACGCGTCCGCGCTGCCCGGCGACCCCGGCCCGTACTGGGACTGGAGCCGCCTGCTCACCCTGGTCGGCGCACCGCTGGGCGGCCAGCACGCCCGTCCGGTCGTCGGCGGCCTGGTCACCGTCGCACCGCCGTACACCCTGGCCACCCAGCCCGCGATCACCGGCTGCGGCGGCGACGGCCAGGCCTGCCCCTCCCACCCGGCGAACTTCGTCTACCTCCGCCAGGCTCCCTCCGCCGACGCCCCGTTGGTCGGCCAGGGGACGACGGACGCGGCGGACGGCACGGACAAGGCCGCCTACGGACAGACCTTCGTCGTCGCCGACGTCTCCGGCGACTGGGTCGCCCTCTGGTACGACGGCCAGGAGGCGTGGCTCCAGGACCCGAACTGGTCCGACACCCTCGTCCCCGACCCGACCACCAGTGCCGACCTGATGCTGGTCGCCCCCGCCGGCGACCGCCCCATCCCCGTCTACGGCCGCGCCTTCCCCGAGGCTTCCGCGTACCCGTCCCAGCTGGGCGCTCTGGCCGCGTCGGCGAGCCAGCAGCTCGTCCCGCTCGCGGACACCATCTCCCCCGGCCAGGCGTACCTCGCGGGCTCGGAGGTGAGCGGCGACTACTACGCCGCGACGTACGGCTGCGCCGGTGCGGTGGGATGCCGGGTCGTCATCGGGACGACGCAGTACTACCCGATCCAGTTCGACCACCGGCTGGCGTTCGTCATGGCCTCCGACGTGCAACAGATTGCGCCTGCGAGGTAGTTGCACCACCTCAGCTCGGCAGATCCGCCCAGCGGCGCTGCTGATCCACCTAAAGGACCACTGCCGCAGCCACCAACGCCGCCCCCGCCACCGCGGCAAAGGGCTCGCGCCGTGGATCAGGCGCGAACCGCGCCACCGCGCGGGCCGCCGCGCACGCGGCCACCGCTGCCGCGACCGGGAGCGGTACGACGCCCGCCAACCCGGTGACGACCAGCGCGCCGAGCGCCCACCGCGTGCGGTACGGCCCGAGCAGGGCCAGTACCGCCAGTGCCACGAGCAGCGGGACGGGAAGGCGCGTGCCCGGCACGCCGTCGAACCAACCCGCCACCGAGGCGACCGCCACTGCGACCAGCGGGCCCGCCGGGCCGAGGCGTGGGGTGCGCTCCGTGCGGATCAGCAGGAACGCCGTCGCCAGGCCGAGCAGCGTCGGGGTCGACTGCCAGGCGGACGAGTGCGACGCCCAGTCGGCGAGGCGGAGCAGGGCGCTGTGCTCGGCCGGGTGGTAGCCGGAGGCGTCCGCCAGGGCGTCGACCAGCAAGGTCAGCCCGAGGCCGACCGCGATGCCGGACGAGACCGCCATCCCCACCACATCGACGCGCTGTCGCACCGACTGCTGCATGGACCGCTGCATCGACTGCTGCATGGACTGTTGCACCGACTGCCGCATTGTCGGACCCGCCCTTCGGCCGTGGCCGCCGTTCCTGGGAGCGTAAGCGCCGTAACCCCGGCCCGCGACCGCAGCGACGGGCAGATCCACGGGCAAGCGCGTGGGGCAGGAGCAGATCGCTCGTTCAGTCCAATGGCCCTGCAACTGCCCCGTACTGCGAGAACTCTCACGCCCGTGCACCTGGACAGCCGGGCTACCGGCGATTAACTTAACGTTCGTTCGACCAGTGCCGTCCGAGAGGAGCGCCGTCGTGCGCCGCACCGTTTTCACCGAGGACCACGAGGCGTTCCGGGAGACCATCCGCGACTTCATCGCCAAGGAGGTCGTGCCCGTCTACCAGGAGTGGGAGGAGGCGGGCCGCGCGCCCAAGGACTTCTACCTGAAGCTCGGCGAGCTGGGCGTCTTCGGCATCGAGGTGCCGGAGGAGTTCGGCGGCGCGGGCATGACCGGCTTCAAGTACCAGGCGATCGTCACCGAGGAGTGCGCCCGCGCGGGCGTCAGCTTCGGCTCCGCCGGCGTGCACACCGGCCTCTGCCTGCCGTACATCATGGAGTACGCGAACGAGGAGCAGAAGAAGCGCTGGCTGCCCAAGTTCGTCTCCGGCGAGATGATGACCGCCATCGCCATGACCGAGCCGGGCACCGGCTCCGACCTGGCCGGCATGACCACCACCGCAAAGCTGACCGAGGACGGCAAGCACTACGTCCTCAACGGCGCCAAGACCTTCATCACCGGCGGCGTCCAGGCCGACATGGTGCTGGTCATCGCCCGCACCTCCCCGGCCACGCCGGAGGACCGCCGCGGCGGTCTGTCCATCCTCTGCGTCGACACGACGCTGCCGGGCTACTCGGTCGGCCGCAAGCTCGACAAGATCGGCCTGCGCACCTCCGACACCGGCGAGCTGGCCTTCGTCGACGTCAAGGTCCCGGCCTGCGACCTGCTGGGCGAGGAGGGCAAGGCCTTCTCGTACCTGGCCCACAACCTGGTCCAGGAGCGCCTGGCCATCGCCGTCGGCGCCTACGCCGCCGCCCGTGCCGCCGTGGACCTGGCCGTCGCCTACACCAAGGACCGCAAGGTCTTCGGCCAGTCGGTGGCGTCCTTCCAGAACACCAAGTTCGAGCTGGCCGCCTGCGAGGCCGAGGTCGACGCCGCCCAGGCCGTCGTGGACCGTGCGCTGGAGCACTTCGAGACCGGCGACCTGACCGCCTCGGACGTGGCCAAGGCCAAGCTGTTCACCACCGAGGTCTGCTCCCGCGTCGTGGACCGCTGCCTCCAGCTGCACGGCGGCTACGGCTACATCCTGGAGTACCCGATCGCCCGCCTCTACGCGGACAACCGGGTCTTCCGGATCTACGGCGGCACCAGCGAGGTCATGAAGATGGTCATCGCCAAGTCGCTGGGCCTGTAAGCCCCCAGGACGTAGTTCTCAGCGCCCCGGCGTTCTCAGCACCCCGACTCGGCCACGTCCGCGACCGCACAGGCCACGTTGTCCGGCCCGCCCGCCCGGCGGGCCAGGACGACCAGCTCGCGGACGGCCACGTCGGGGTGCTCTGCCGTGAGCAGGGTCTGCCGCAGCGTCTCCTCCGCGATCACCACCGACAGGCCGTCCGAGCAGAGCAGGTACCGGTCCCCGGGCCGGACCTGCTGGAGCGTCACGTCGGCACGGCTGTCGGCGCGGCCGTCCAACGCCCGGGTCAGCAGCGCCCGTTGCGGGTGCGCGGCGGCCTCGTCCTCGGTCAGCCGTCCCTCGTCGACCAGGGACTGGACGTGCGAGTGGTCCTGCGTGATCCGGAACAGCTCGCCGCCGCGCAGCAGATAGGCGCGCGAGTCGCCGACATGGACCAGGGCCATGCTGTCGACGGCCGTCGAGCCGGTCCACAGCAGCGCCGTCAGCGTCGTGCCGGAGCCCGCGTCGGCGAGCCCCTCCACGCTGCGGTTGGCCTCGGTGACGGCGTCGGCCAGCGCGTTGAGCACGTCGCCCTGGCCCGGAGCGCGGGTTCCGGCGGCGCGTCCGGCGACCGGCTTGAGCGCCTCGACGGCCAGTGAGCCGGCCAGGGCTCCGGCCGCGCCGAATCCGTCGGCGACGGCGAGCAGTCCGGGCCCGGCATAGGCGGTGTCCTGGTTGCTCTCCCGGACCAGGCCGGTGTCGCTGGCGGCGGCGCAGCACAGGGTGAGGGGGGTTGTCGGCGGCACAGTCATGGGTTCGTGGTCCTTCCCGGTCGTTCCGTTCAGGTGGTCCACGAGGAAGGCGGCGAGCCGCCGCCGGGACGCGGTGTCGTCCTCGACCCGCGCCCAGTAGGCGGCGACCTCGGTCGCGGCCTCCGCAGCAGGCAGCCCGCAGACGGTCCGGATCCGGGCCAGCGGCATACCGAGCAGCCGCAGCCAGGCGACGAGCTGCGCCTGCTCCAACTGCGCGGGCGCGTAGTAGCGGTAGCCGTTCTGCGGATCGACCCGCACCGGCGGCAGCAAGCCCAGCTCGTCGTAGAGGCGCAGTGCCTTGGGCGACAGCCGCGCCCGGCGCGCGAACGCCCCGATCGTCAGCAGCTCGTCCGGCATCGGCCCGCACCTCCTCCAGCTCTGTCCTGCGGATCTGCTGTACTACTGATCCGCGCTTCCTCGTACCGGACCCGTCCGGGGCCCGGCACGACCGATGCTGGGCCTTGCCCCAAGGGCAAGGTCAACAGCCTCCCTCGCCACTCCCGCCCCGCTCCTCACTCCCGTCGCGCTCCTCAAGCAGCGTCTCACGCAGCCGCTCGACCAGGGCGTCGTCGACGCCGAGCCGCTGTTCGGCGTAGCCGCGGACCGAGCCGTAGTCCTTCGCCAGCCCGGCCAGGAAGAGCTCCATCACCTCGGCCGGGGCGTACCCGTAGCCGGGCCAGCGAGGGGGACGACCGTTGCCGTACTCGGCGGCCCAGTGCGCGCGCAGGCGCTCGGCGGCCAGGTCGGTGAGCGCGAAGTCGGCGACGATGTCGGACTCCGCGACGTCCAGCAACGCCAGGACGGTGGCGGCGAGTTGGCCGGTGCGGTCCTTGCCGGAGGCGCAGTGGAAGACCAGCGGCCCGCACCTAGGGTCCGCGATCACCTCCAGCGCGCGACGGAGCTCCACCACGCCGTCCTCGGCGACCTCCCGGTAACGCTCGGCCAGGAACGGGCCCGGCTCGACCTCCGGCCCCTGGCCGGGCTGGTCGTAGGGGCGGTGCTCGATGCTGCAGTGGTGGTAGGCGACGTCGGCCCGCTCGGCGATCCGGCCGCGCGCCTCGATCTCGAAGCCGTGTCGCAGGTCGATGACGGTGGCGATGCCCAGCCCCTCGAAGACCTTCCAGTCCGCCTCGCTCGCCAGCTTGGACAACGCGTCCGCCCGGTAGAGCCGCTGCCAGCGCACCGACCGACCGTCCCCGGTGCGGTAGCCGCCCAGATCACGGAAGTTGTGCAGGGCCTCGAAGCCGATGTGCCGATCGGGAGTCGTCATGATCGCACCCTAAGCATCGTCAACCGTCGTCCGAAAGGACGTCACCAAGCTGTGCTGTCGCATCCACCGTGCTGGGATGGGACCTTCGGAGACAGATCGGGACACCGGAGAGGTGGCAACGCCGTGGCGATCATCCCGGGGAGCGCGGTGGTGATCCGACGCCGCATCAGGGCCGAGCCGGAGGCGGTCTTCTCCTACCTGACCGACCACGACCGCCTGCTCTCCTGGCAGGGCGTCGAGGCGGAGCTGGACCCGCGTACCGGCGGCGCCTACCGGATCCGGGTGGTGGCCGACGCGATCGCCTCCGGCCGGTACACCGAGCTCACCCCGCCCGTGCGGATCGTCCTCACCTGGGGGTGGGAGAACGAGGGCGACCCGGTCCCGCCCGGCAGCAGCACCGTCCGGATCGAGCTGACCCCGGACGCGCTCGGCACCCTGCTCACGCTCACCCACACCGACCTGCCCGCCGCAGCCCGCGAACCGCACCGGACAGGGTGGGAGCACTACCTCGACCGCCTGACGATCCGCGCCTCCGGCGGCGATCCGGGCCCCGACCCGTGGGCGGAGGAGGCGGCGGAGGAGGACGAGGAGGACTGAGGGGCGGCAGCCGGAGAAGAGCCCGCGTGACAAATGGTTCGCGCTCGGCGGGGTGGATCACAGAGACTGCGGCCATGGTCGATTTCGCACAGTTCGACACCCGTGGCTACCCCACCGTCGACGTCCGCACCGGGTACGCCGCCTGGGTCGGCAGCTACGAGAACACCGTCGAGGACCTGATGGACCTCGACGTCCTCGCCTCGCTCACCACCCCCGCCTGGGCCGACGTCGACCGCGCCGCCGATCTGGCCTGCGGCACCGGCCGCACCGGCGCCTGGCTGCGCGCGCAGGGCGTCCACGCCGTCGACGGCGTGGACCTGACCCCGGAGATGCTGGCCGTCGCCCGTTCCCGGGGCAACCATGCCCGCCTCGTCGAGGGCGACCTCGCCGCGACCGGCCTGGACGCCGACGCCTACCCGCTGGTGATCACCTCGCTGGTCGACGAACACCTTCCGTCGCTGCACCCGCTCTACCGCGAGGCGTTGCGGCTGGCCGCTCCGGGCGGGCTGTTCGTCCTGGTCGGACTGCACCCGCAGTTCATCATGGCGGCCGGGATGCCCACCCACTTCACCGCGGCCGACGGCTCCGAGCTGGCCATCACCACCCACGTGCACCTGGTGAGCGACCATCTCACCGCCGGGCTGGCGGCGGGCTGGCAACTGGCCGAGATGCGCGAGCGGGTGGTGGACGACGCGTGGGTGGCCAGGAAGCCCAAGTGGGAGCGGTTCCGGGGCCAGCCGGTGTCCGCGGCCTACGTCTGGCGCAAGCCGTAGCGCAGCGCAGTCAGCGACGCGACCCTCCGGTACGCGGGCCGGGGCCTGCCAGAATCCCTCGTATGTCCCGGCCCGGTACTCCCCCGTCCGACGCGGCGCAGCCCCATGCCGCCTTGCTCGACGCACTGCGCGCCCACACCACGCTCACCCTCGCCTACGCCGACGCGGACGGCCCGCAGGCCTGCGCCGTGCTCTACGCCGCGCTCCACGCCGGCGGCGCGGACGCCTCATTGGTCTTCGTCACCGCAGCCACCACCCGTCACGGTCGGGCACTCTCCGCCGCCGCCGACGTACCGGTCGCGTTCACCGCACAGGCGGACGGGCAGGAATGGGCGACGCTCACGGGCGTCCAGGGACGCGGTGTCTGCCGCCGCCTTGCGGACGGGCCGGAGCGGGACGCGGGGTGGGGTGCGTACACGGAACGCTTCCCCTTCGTCGCCGCCGACCCGAGGCTCCGATCCGCCTTGGAATCCACGGCGTTGTGGGCGATCCACCCCACCTGGCTGAGGCTGATCGACAACTCCCGCGGCTTCGCCACCAAGCTGGAGTGGCTGGCCCTACTCGGGAGTTGAACCATCCCCGCCCGAGGGTTGAAATAGCCCGGCACCGGGCAGCACGATGGTCTGAGGAGGGTCCAGAGGCCTCGGGGTGGGAGGGCAAAGGAGGCGGTGGCCATGGCCACGCCGTCAGTCGCGCCGCAACCGTCGGCCATGCCGCGGCGGAGGAATCCGCTGCACCGACGCGCCGATTCGCTCCGCTCGTGGCTGCGCGTCCTTTTCGTGGTGAGCATCGGCATCGCGGTCGCCCTGACGGTCCTGCTCGGCCTCCAGCTCTACTCGAACAGCCGCGCCTCCGCACAACGAGCCCAGGTGGGGCTGCACGAGGTGTCGACCGTCGCGACCACCGACCCGTCCACGGCGGGCGTCGGCACCTGGGTTGCCACGCTGACCTGGACGGACGCGTCCGGCCCGCACACGGTCCAGGCCCCCGTACCGGTGGCGACGGTCCCCGGCGACGACGTCTCCCTCTGGGTCAACGCCAAGGACGTCCCGCAGCCGCAGCCGATACCGGCCGTGCAGAGCGCGGGCAGCGCCGCCACCTACGCCCTGGCCGCTTTCGCCGCCGGTACGACCCTGCTGGCCGGCGGCTACGCCCTGGCCCGGCACTCGCTCGACCGGCGGACCTGGCGGGCCTGGGAGGAGGAATGGGCACGGGTCGAGCCGGACTGGACGCACCGCAGCTGACCGACTGCTCCGTTCCAAGTCATTCCGAGTCATTCCGAGTGATCATTCTGTCCGGTTTCGTGCAATTCTGAGCTGATGTCCGAGCTGATGACGCCTCTGGCACCGCTGACCAGGACAGTCCGGAAGGCGACCGCCGCCGGGCTGGCCTCGCTGCTGGCCTCGTTGCTGACCTCTGCCTGGCTGCGCAACCGCGCCACCGTCGCCTGGCTCCGACGCGCCGCCGAGGAGCAGCGCCGCTTCGTCGCCGACGCCGCACACGAGTTGCGCAGCCCGATCGCCGCGCTCCGCACCAACCTTGAGGTCTCCCTCGCCCACCCCGAGCAGACCGACTGGCCGGTGACGACCGCGCAGGCGCTGACCTCCGTCCGCCGCCTCCAGGAGCTGGCCGAGGACCTGCTGGTGCTGGCCCGCCCCGACGACGCCGAACGCCACAGCGAGCTGGTCGACGCGGGCGCCCTCGCCCGCGACCTGGTCGCGGACTTCCGCACCACGCATCCGCACCGCCCGGCCTACGCGCTCGACGTCCGCGACTCCGCCCGGATCCTGGGCAACCGCAGCGACCTGGGCCGACTGCTGCGCAACCTGCTCGACAACGCCACCCGCCACGCCGCCACCCGCGTCGACCTGACCGTCGACGTGGACAGGGCGGACGGAAACAACGCAGACGGGGACACGGTAGACGCGGACACGGCGGAAAAGACCGCGGAGTGGGTGGTCCTGACCGTGCACAACGACGGCTCGGACATCCCGGCCGAGGACCGCGAGCGGATCTTCGAGCGGTTCACCCGGCTGGCCGAGTCCCGCAGCCGTGACGCGGGCGGCTCCGGCCTGGGGCTGGCCCTGGCCCGCGAGACCGCCGTCCGCCACGGCGGCTCGCTCGCGCTCGCCCCGAGCGGGCCCACCTTCGTCCTCCGCCTCCCCGCCGCCGCCCCGTAGCGGCCCCGTAGCACCGCCCCGGCCACACCCTGGATGATCCTCCAGTTCCGGCAGCTCAGGACCGTGCCCGTGACCACTGGTGAGCGGTCTCCGCGCGTTGCTTCAATCGCGGCACAGCACCGCGAAGAAGCGGTGCACGTACCGCCGGTCTCCCGCTGGACCAGCGCACACGCAGGCACATACGCAGGCTCACCCGCAGGCCCACGCATCGGACAGGCCTACCAGCCTCTGAGGCTTGCATTTACGATGCCTGTGCGCACTTCCTCCTCGCTACCGCGAGGGTAGGAACCGGCGCGGACCGCAAGGAGCAAGGGACGTGATCGTCGGGGATCTGCTGGGCCTCACCGACCTGAGGATCGAGGTCGGATGGGCCACGCCCGAGCTCCTCGCCCGCGAGGTCACCGGCGTCACGTCCACCGACCTCCAGGATCCGGCCCGCTACCTGCGTCCCGGCGAGCTGGTGCTTACCGGTCTGGTCTGGTGGCGTCCCGACGACCTGGTCGCCGATCCGGCTGCCGCGGCCCGCGCCGCGGGGCGGTTCGCCACCGCGCTGCGCAGCGCCGAGGTCGCCGGGCTGCTCGCCGGCGAGGGCACCCACGGCGCGGTCCCGGCGGAGCTGGCGGAGGCGTGCCGGACGCACGGCATCCCGCTGCTCTCGGTCCCGGCCGGGACCAGCTTCCGCGCCGTCACCGACCGGGTCTACCTGCGGCTCTGGGGCGACCTCCAGCTCCGGTCCGAGGGCACGGCGGCCGTTCCGGCCACCGTCCGGCGCGAGTTGCTGGGCCTGCTGCACACGGGCGCGGAGCCGTCCGCCGTACTGGCGCGCGCGGTGGCGGACCTGGGGCTGCCGGACTGCTCACTGCTGACGACCGCCGGACGGACGCTCGGTTCCTCCGCCTCCGCCAGGTCGATGGGCGTGCCGACGCCGCGTGCGCTTCCCGTCGGTCCGCAGGGCGCCTCGCCGTTCGACGGCTGGCTGCTCCAGCCGCATGCCGAGCCCGCGACCGGCGCGGTCGCCGTCCTGCACGGACTCGCCGAACTCCTGGGCCCGTTGGCCGTCCGGGCCAGGTCCACGGCCACCGCGCAGCGGCAGGGTGCCGCCCGGGTGCTCGACCTGATCCGCGCGGGCGCGACCGGCGCGGGCCCGGACGGCGAGCTCGCGGAGGCGCTGACCGCCTGCGGTCTGCCGACCGGCGCTCCGTCCCCGTCCGCCCCTGCCGCACTCACCCCGGTCGTCGTCCGGATCCCCGGCAGCCCGGCCGCCTGGTCCCCCGCCGCGCTGGCCGAGGCGCTGCACCGGACGGACGCGCCCTTCGTCGTCGCGGCGGACGCTTCCGCCGCCGGAACCGCCGTCGGCGTCACCACCGCCCCGACGGCGGCGGTCACCGCCGCGCTCCGCACCGCCCTGCCGCGGCTGCGCTCGGCGCTGTCCGCCCGCCAGGCAGCCCCTGCCGTGGTGCACGCCGGAGTCGGCCCGTCCACCGCCGCGAACGCGGGCGCGCTGCGCTCCGCGCTGGTCCAGGCCGAGTACGCGCTGGCCTCCGCCGACCCGTCGGACGGTCTGGGCAGCAGCGCCGGGCTCGGCTCCCTCGCGACGCTGCTGCGCGGCATCCCGGCGGAGGTCCAAACCGCCTACCGGGAGCGGCTTCTCGCTCCGCTGGTCGAGCACGACCGGGTCAACAGCGTCTCGCTGCTCGACACTCTCGACGTCTTCCTCAGCCTGGATGCGTCCTGGAGCCGCACCGCGCGCGCCCTGCACATCCACGTCAACACGGTCCACTACCGCGTCGGCCGCATCGAGGAGTTGACCGGCCGCAGCCTCTCCGGCCTGGAGGACCGCCTCGACCTCCGCGCCGCCCTCCTCTGCGGCCGGACCGAGCGATCCGGCGCGTGAATGGCACGAAAGCCCCCGGACCGATCATGGTCCGGGGGCTTTCCGCTGGTCAGCGCTGTGCCCCATGCAGGATTCGAACCTGCGACACCGGCTTTAGGAGAGCCGTGCTCTATCCCCTGAGCTAATGAGGCGTTGCCCTCGTGGCAGGGTCAACGGCCCCGCCACGCGCTCAGTGTACCGGGTCTGTGGATCAGCGTCGGGGCTTCGAGCGGCCACGCGGGGATCAGAAGTGGAGTGCCACCTTTCCGGTCAGGCCGCCGCGCTCGACCAACTCCGTTGCCCTGCGCACCTGGCGGACGGAGAAGTGGTGGGCGACGTGCGGGCGGACCACCCCCGCGTCCACCAGGCGGACCAGCTCGGCCAGATCGGCGCTGTTCTCCTGGACGTAGCTCTTCTCCGCGCCCGGAAGATCGGGCAGCGGCGCGTCCGCGACGGAGACGTAGCGACCGTCCGGCACGAGGGCGGCGGACACGTCCACCCCGGCGGTGTCGAGGACCGCGTCGTAGCTCTCCGACGTCAGGTCCGAGGCCGCCGACGCGACGGAGGTCAGACCCAACTCTCCTGCGGGCTTCAGGTGTTCGGCACGAGAGACGAGCCCGTCCACCACCGCGCCCCGGTGCCGCGCGAGGGCCACCGCGGTCCTCCCCACCGCGCCGAGCGCGCCCGTGACCAACAACCGCTGCCCCTCGACGAGATCCAGTCGAGCCAGCGCCTGCAGGGCGGTGACTCCGGCGAGCGGAAGGGCCGAGGCCTCGACCAGTGGGACGGACGCGGGCGCGTGGGCCACCAGAGCGGCGGGCAACGCCACCAGCTCGGCCCAGGTCCCGAGCCCGGTCGCCAGCTGGGCCGACATCGCGACCACCCGGTCCCCGACCGAGAACTCGGCCGACTCCGTGGCGACCACCATGCCGGCGAGGTCCCAGCCGAGCGTCATCGGGAACGCGGGTCCGACGTCCCAGGCCCGCGTCTTCCAGTCCACCGGGTTGATCGTGCTGGCCACAGTGCGGACAAGCAGTTCGCCGGCCGCGGCGACGGGGGCGGCGGCCTCACGCACCCGCAGGACTTCGGGACCACCATGTCGGTCGATCTGGACAGCGAACACGAAAGCTACTTCCCTCCGGACGAGCACCAGCCGACGGCCGGAAGAGCCGTCAGTAGTCAGTACTCGGACGGTAAACTCTGACATCGGTGTGAGAGTCAAGGCCGGGGGGATCAGGTGCGCATCGGTGAGATGTCCCGCAGGACCGGGGTCCACCCGAGGCTGCTCCGCTACTACGAGGAGCAGGGCCTACTCGCCCCTGATCGCGGCTCAGGCGGCTACCGCACCTACCGCGAGGAGGACGTGGAGACGGTCCGGCGGATCCGGTGCCTCCTGGCCGCCAGGCTCTCCACCGCCACCATCGCGCTGATCCTGCCCTGCGTCCGCATGGACGGCCGACGACTGGTGCCTGTGTGCGACGACACGGTGGCCGCACTGCGACGCGAGCACGCGCGCGTCACCGAGGCCATCGACGAACTCCAGGCGTCGCAGGAGCTGTTGGAACTCGTCATCCAGGCCGGTGCGGGCCGCGGGGACTGACGCGCGCAACTCGCCGAGTGCGGCTCGGAAGCCCTCCCCCTGGCAGAGTGGATGCGTGATCGAGGTACGCGTCGCGCACACCGCCGAGTTGGACGAAGCGGAGCTCGCCGCTGCACGGGCGTTGCTGTACCGGGTCTTCGCGGACATGGCCGAGGAGGACTGGGAGCACTCGCTCGGGGGCGTGCACGCGCTGGTCCGGGAGCGCGGGCCCGGCGGCCAGGTGGTCGCGCACGCGGCGGTGGTGCAGCGGCGGCTGATGTACCGGGGGCAGGCGTTGCGGGCCGGGTACGTGGAGGGCGTCGGCGTCGAGGCGCGCCTGCGCGGGCAGGGGTACGGCGGGGCGGTGATGGCGGCCCTGGAGCGGGTGATCAGGCGCGCGTACGACGTCGGGGCGCTGGCGGCGACCGACGAGGCCATGGGGTTCTACGCCGCCCGCGGCTGGCAGCGGTGGCAGGGCCGGGCATCGGCGCTGACACCCGCCGGGGTGGTCCGGACGCCGGACGCCGAGGACTGCCTCTTCGTGCTGCCCGTGGCCTCCGGCCCGGCGCCGGAGCTCGACCTGACCGCCGAGCTGACCTGCGACTGGCGCGACGGCGACGTGTGGTGACCACCGGCCTGCTGTGAATGCGCCCGCGACGGACCATGGGAGTATGCAGGACGCAGAAGCGGGCTTCGAAGGGCTGCCGCCGGGCGATCGCGTGAAGGTCTACGAGGCGCCGGGCATCCGGGTCCGCTACGACGCCGGGCGCTGTCGGCACTACGCCGAGTGCGTGCGCCGCGCCGGGGAGGTGTTCGACCCGGAGCGGCGGCCGTGGATCCAGCCCGCCAACGCCGACGCGGAGCGGGTCGCCGCCGCCGTGCGCGCGTGCCCGACGGGCGCACTGCACTACCTGCTGCCGGAGGGCCCCGCCGAGGAGCCCGAGCGTCCCACCGTGATCACGCCGGAGCCGGACGGCCCGCTGCTGGTCCGCGGCGATCTCCGGATCGAGGCGCCTGCCGGAGCGGCCGAACCCTCCCGCGAGGTACGCGCAGCGCTGTGC
The DNA here is from genome assembly GCF_041262485.1 of Streptacidiphilus sp. BW17. Taxonomy (NCBI): domain Bacteria; kingdom Bacillati; phylum Actinomycetota; class Actinomycetes; order Kitasatosporales; family Streptomycetaceae; genus Streptacidiphilus; species Streptacidiphilus sp. BW17. The sequence goes on from NZ_JBGCCR010000009.1 coordinate 229,169, forward strand.
CGGTGCGGCGCGAGCGCCAACAAGCCGTTCTGCGACGGCTCGCACGAGCGGATCGGCTGGCACGAGGCCTGAGACACACGGCCACGTACGCGTGTCCGTTCCCGGGAAATCGGCCCGCGTGACGGAGACTGCAAGGGACGAACGGCTGCAAAGAGACAAGACGGCAAGCGGACAGCCACGGGCAGCAGCACCGTCAGGAGGCGGCGAGGATGAGCACGAGCGAGGCCGAGGTCACGGTCGCCGACGCGCCGGGGGCGCAGCGGTTCGAGGCCCGGATCGAGGGAGAGCTGGTCGGGTTCACCTCGTACGTCCGCAACGACGACCGGGTGATCTACCAGCACACCGTCGTCGGCCCCGCCTACGAGGGCCTGGGCATCGGCGGCCTGCTGGCCCGCACCGCCGTGGAGGACGGCCGCCGCCGGGGCATCAAGGTCCAGGTGACCTGCCCGTTCATCAAGGCCTGGCTGACACGACACCCGGAGTACCAGGACGACGCCGAGTGAACGGCGCATCCGGTACTCCGGGTGCATGAGGGAGAGGAATCCCGACGGGCTGCGTCTCACCTCCGGACGACAACCCGTCAACAGCGACGCGGCGGACCGGTCCGAGCCAGACAGGTCACCCGGACCGGCCCACCACGCCACACCTGGTGCGGTGTGTCAGGAGACGCGACCGGCGAAGCTCGGGGTGTAGTCGCTGATGGTGTCCCACTTGACGCCCGAGCTCGGGTTGGCAGCCTCGACGTAGCGGCCGCCACCGACGTAGATGGCGACGTGGTAGACGCCGGAGTCGCTGCCGTCGCTGGACCAGAAGAGCAGGTCACCCGGCTGCAGCGAGTTGAGGGAGACCGGCGTGGTGGCCGAGGCCTGGTCGGCGGAGGTGCGCGGCAGGCTGATCCCGGCCTGGGCGTAAGCGGCCTGGACCAGACCGGAGCAGTCCCACGCGTTCGGGCCGTTGCCGCCGTAGACGTAGGAGTCGCCCACGTGCGCCTCGGCGAAGGCGATCGCCGTCGCGGCCGCGCCGGAGCCGGCCTGCGTCGAGCTGCTCGACGAGGTCGCCGCACCGGTGGACGCCTGGGTGGAGCCGGAGGAGTTCGAGCTCGCGGACGCGTTCGAGGACGAGGACGAAGCGGCGGACGACGAGTCGTTGTCCGAGTCGCCGGCCGAGTCGTTCGAGGGCTGTGCCGCCCGGGCGGACGCGGCGCTGCCGCCCAGGACCAGCTGCTGACCCGGGAAGATCAGGTTCGGGCCGTGGGTGAGGGTCGCCTTGTTCAGCTGGTACAGACGCTCCCAGCCGCCGGAGACATCGTGCTTCTGCGCGATGGTGGAGAGCCAGTCGCCGGTCCGGACCGTGTAGTGCCCGGCGGAGGAGCCGCCGGTCGCCGGGGCGCTGGAGGCGCTGGACGCGGCGGAGCCGGACTCGGAGGAACTGCTGGTGCTGCCGGCGGCCGACGAGTCGCTCGCGGCGGTCGAACCGGAAGAGCCGGTCGAGTTGGAGCTGCTCGACGAGCCGGAGGTGCTGATCGCCGGGGCGGGGCCGCCCTGGGTCAGACCGGCCTGCGGGCCGCAGACGGGCCAGGCGCCGGGGCCCTGGTCCGCGAGGACCTTCTCGGCGACGGCGATCTGCTGGTCCTTGCTGGCCTGGTCGGCGGAGGACGCGTACTGCTGCCCGCCGTAGGCGTCCCAGGTGGACTGCGAGAACTGGAGGCCACCGTAGTAGCCGTTGCCGGTGTTGATCGACCAGTCACCGCTGCTCTCGCACTGGGCGACGGAGTCCCAGGTGGAGACGGTGGCGGCGTGGGCGCCGGTCGCGGTGACCAGCGGAAGGGCGAGGCCTGCGCCGGTCAGCCCGACGGTGGCGAGCAGGCGCTTGGAGGCACGGCGGGCGATCTTGGGCGCGCGGTGGCGACCAGTCATGGTGTGGGTCCTCTCCCACGCCTGCGAGGTGAGCTGTCGGGTTCGGGCCGGAGTCGCCCGGCCGTGCAGAGCACGGCTTCACCCCGAGCCGGGAGCGACACGCTCCCGGCGACTTACCTGGGTCCCCCGCTCCTGCCGTGGTGTGCGTCGGGTGACAGCTGACAACCCCGACGGCAGGACTCGGCGTTCCGGAGATGTCAGTTCCGCTTAAGTGCGAACGACGCCGACCGTAGGCAGATCGAAGTTCAAACCTCAAGCCGATCAAAGGCCGTTGAGAGGTCCGTCACATCGACCATCATTGGTTCGCACTCCAACCCTGCGTAGATGTCCGAAATGTCGTCAAGATTGCACCCCCGGGCATGACAACGGGCCCGTCCGAAGGACGGGCCCGTTTCAAGCGGGGAATCTGAGAGAGCGATCTGACAGTGCGTCAGCCCAGTCGGGTCAGCTTCGCGCCGGTGCCCGGAGTGCTGAGCGCCGACTGCAGCGCGACCGGGATCGTCTGCGCTCCGGCACCACTGCCCACGACCAGGTTGCCGACGGCCGTCCCGGCGGCTGCGCTGTGCGGGACGGACTGTCCGGCGAGCGGCTGCAGCGACGTGCTCACCGACAGGCCGCTCCAGCCGATGACGCTGACGTCCGCGGTGGCCACGACCGGGGTGTGTCCGCCGAGACCGTCGTCGACGTACCCGACGACGTCGCCCTTCTTGATCACGGCGTGCGACTGCAGCGCGCTCTCGGCGCTGATGATCAGCTGCTGGCTCTTCTGCAGCACCTGGGCGAGGATGCCCTGCCCCGGCCCCGGCCCGATCGCGGGCTGGCTCAGCACCGCGCCCAGGATCAGCTGCTGCGAACCGCCGACGTTCTGCTCCGCCGCCCACACCAGGTTGCCGAGGGCCGCCGTGCTGGTGCCGGTCTTGATGCCGATGACGCCGTTGCTGCCGACCAGCGTGTTGGTGTTCGGCGTGATGCCGTTCTCCGCCGCGTTGAACGACGGGGTGCTGACGATCTCCTTGAAGACCGGCATCTGCATGGCCGCCTCGATCAGCTTGAGCTGGTCGTTGGCCGTGCTCTTGGTGGTCGCGTCGAGACCGCTGGGGTCGGTGTAGACGCTCTTGGTCATGCCCAGACCGGCCGCGGTGCTCTGCATCTTCTGCACGAAGGCGGCGTCACTGCCCGCGTCCCAACGGCCCAGCAGCCGGGCGACGTTGTTGGCGGAGGGGATCAGCAGCAGCTGGAGCGCCTGGTACTCGGTCAGCGGCTCGCCGACCGAGACCTTCATCACCGACTCACCCTGCGGCTTACCGGTGTTGTAGTCGTTCACCGCTGCCGCGTCCACCGGCACCATCGGCCCCTGGTCGCCGACCTTGAGCGGGTGGTCGTGCAGCACGATGTACGCGGTCATCACCTTGGTGACGCTGGCCAGCGGCACCTGGTTGTCGCTCCCGCTGTGCCCGAGCACGCCCAGCCCCGGTACGGCCACGGCGGCCTGACCGGCCGTCGGCCAGGTGAGGTTCGGCGTGCCGCCGGAGAAGGTGTAGCTCTGCTCGCCGGTGAACTGGAGCGTCGGCGTCGGGATCGGACGCAGCAACTGCACCGCGCCGAGCACGATCACGAGGACCAGCAGCAACGTGCCCCAGAGCCGGATCCGCCGCAGCGCGATCCGGGCCGGGGTCATCGGCCGACGGCTCAGCGTGGCCAGGATGTCCATCGCCTCGGCGGTGGTCTCCGGCGAGGGCATCACAGCGGTGGCGGTCCCCATGGCCCCGGCCCCGGCCGGAACGGGCTCGGGCGACGGTCCGCCCGTGCCGCCGGGCCCGCCCGCGCCGCCGCGCGGCGTCGGCGGGAGCGGCGGCGGGAAGACGGGCATGGCCCGCGTCTCGTCCTCGTCACCGGTGGGGCCGTCGTCGGCGGGCTTGTCACCGGCGGACTCGTCGGTGTCCTCGGCGGCGGGCTCCTCGGCGGCTTCGGGCTGCGCCTCGCCTTCGGCCTCCGCCTCCGGCTCTTCTTCCTCGGCGTCCTCCGCGTCCTCGGCTGCCTCAGCCTCGTCCGCAGGCTCGTCCTTGGCGCCGGCGCCGGCGTCGGGCTCAGCCTCAGCCTCAGCCTCGGGAGCTTCCTCCGCCTCCGGTGCTTCAGCCTCCGGCTCGTCCTCGCTCTCCGCTTCGGGCTTGTTCGACTCCTCCACGGATTCGGACTCAGCCTCGGGCTCCTTGGCAACCTCCGGCTCCGAGTCGAGGGCGCGCAGCACACGGGTCGGTACGTCGACCGAGGATTCGGGCGCATCCACCCCGTGCTCCTCCGGCTGCCCGCTCTCCTCCGCCTCCGCTGCTGCCTCAGGCTCCGCCTCGGTCGCGGGTTCCACGTCCGGAGCGGGGACGGCGGGATCGGTTCCCGCGCGTTCCGGCTCCCGCTCCGCGCCCGCGGTCCGCTGCGACCTGTCGGGGGACTCACCCACGTAACCCAGCCTCCTCTGTCCCTGCACGCACCCGTGCAGGACCGTCCCTGCAAACCTGCCTGTGACTGCCGCGTCGGCCCTGCTCACCGACGTCGACAAAGCGTGCAGGGACCAGTCTCCTGCACGCGCGGGGCCATTCCTGCTCACCGGGCCGCAGTCCGGCGATTCCCCACCCCTCGGCCAGACGCGGACGCGCGGTGCGGCGGTTCCGAAAGATCACGGAGTCGTGTCACTCTCTAGGCCCTCTCGACAGCAGGGTGTGAGAGGCGTCACTCTGTTGTGCATCCACGCGGGGAGGCTTGGATGGGCAAGAGCCGCAGAACAATTCCCGAGGAGCTGCTGTTGCTCGCTCTGGACCCGGCCACGGGTACCACAGCGCAGCCCCAGACGCTCGATCTCGGACTGGCCGGAGCGCAGCTCGTCGAGCTGGCCATGGCCGGACGAATAGTCCCGGACGGGGACCGGATCACCGTGGTCAATCCACGGCCGACCGGCGACCCGACCCTCGATCACGCGCTCGAACTGCTGCGCAGACGTGGCAGTGCAGTGCGCGCCGTGCAGTGGATCGGCGGCCCGCGCTTGGGCCTGCGCCAGACCTATCTCGCGCACCTGGAGCGGTGCGCGATGGTCAAGGCCGTGCCGGGCCAGGTGTGCGGGGTGCTACCGACGACCCGATACCAGGCGTCGGACGAGTGCACGAACAGCGCCATCAAGGAACGGCTCGACACGGCGATCCGCACGGGGGTCCCTCCGGACCCGCGCACCGCCGCGCTCGCCGCACTGGCCCACGCGGTCGGCCTCGGCAAGCATCTCTATCCAGGTAACGAAGGTCGCTCGTGCCGGTCACGCCTGCGCGACCTGATTCGTTACGACCCCCTCGGCGGCATGGTCGCGCATGCGGTCATGGACGTGCAGAACGGTCTGCCGACGCCCCAGGTCCGGGCGAACAACACCCGGCCGACCCCGGCACGCCCAGCCGCCGCCAGACCGTCGGTGTCCACCGGCATGGTGCGCGCCGGCGTGCGGTAGACCTGCGCGCGCCGAGTCCACGCGAACCGGAGCGGCGGCGAACCACCCTTCGCCGCCGCTCTCCCGCATGCCCGACGCGCGCGCTGTCACCGAGGAGCGTGCTGTCAGGTAAGAACGGCCCACGCTCACAACGACGCACGAGGGCGCAGAATCGTTCCGTCTTTGAGCGGATTCGTCAACATCCCCGGCGATTGGACCACATGAGGGCGTGTCGAGGTGGCATTCTGCTGACACAGGGGCGTGCCTGACCACCGATGCCCAGGAGAGACAGTGTCCACCGCCAGCAGCGTCAATCCCACCGTCCGCCGCCGCCGTCTCGGCGCCGAGCTGCGACGGCTCCGCGAGCAACGGGGCCTCACAGCGGAGGAGGTCGCACAGCAACTGCTGGTCTCCCAGTCGAAGATCAGCCGCCTCGAGAACGGCCGACGCAGCATCAGTCAGCGTGACGTCCGCGACCTCTGCGAGGTCTACGGGGTCAACGACCAGTCGATGGTCGACGGCCTGATGACCATGGCCAAGGAGTCGCGCCAGCGCGGCTGGTGGCACGCGTTCGGCGATGTCCCGTACAGCGTCTACATCGGCCTGGAGGCCGAGGCGGTGGGCATCCGGACCTACGAGTCGCTCTTCATCCCGGGCCTGTTGCAGACCCGCGACTATGCGCACGCCGTGGTCTCGGGTATCCAGCCGGAGGCGCAGCCCGCACAGATCGACAAGCGGACGGATGTCCGGATGGTCCGTCAGGAGCTGTTGCGCAACAGCGACGAACCGCTCCGCCTCTGGGCCGTCATCGACGAGGCCGCCCTGCACCGGGTGGTCGGCAGCCCGGAGACGATGCGGGCGCAGCTGGAGCACCTGATCGAGGCCAGCACGCTGCCGCACGTCACCGTCCAGGTGCTGCCGTTCGGCATCGGTGCGCACCCGGGAATGACCGCCAACTTCTCGATCCTGGAGTACCGGGATGCATCGGACGCCACCGTCGTCTATCTGGAAGGCGTGACGAGCGACCTGTACCTGGAGAAGGAAACGGATGTACGGGCGTACGCCAGCCTCTACCAGCATCTCCAGGCGCAGGCCCTCGGGCCGGAACAGACCCGGGAACTTGTGGACAAAGTGGCGAAACACCTTGCCCAGTGACACATAGTCCGCAAAACTGGCGTGCTCGGGCGCTGGGGGCGCGAGCATACACCAAGGGCATAGCTCTCAGTGTGAGCCTTCTCCAAAAGCTATCCAACGGGTGAACAGAATCAAGTGACGGTTTCCAGATCGCTTGCCCGGTGGGCAAACTGACACCAGCAATCACGATCACCCGCTTGTCGGATCCGCTGCCTGCGGGAGTCGCCGATTGCATGTCGGTCACCTCTTCCGGAACGGAGATGGAAATGATCACTGAGGACCACCGCGAGGACACCGGCCGAGGCGCCCTCGACTGGCGCAAGTCCAGCTACTCGGGCGCGAATGCCTGCGTCGAGGTCGCTCGACCCGCCGCGGCCGTCCACGTCCGCGACTCCAAGGATCTGAGCGGCCCGTCGCTGGAGTTCAGTCGCGAAGCCTGGACGGCCTTCCTGGCCGAGGTCGCCACCGGTTCCCTCGACCTGACCTGACCCGCCCTTATCTGAGCTGCCCTTATCTGATCTGCCCCGACCAGCCAGGCTCGACCAGTCCCGACTCCACCGGCCCAGCCAGGGCGCCGGAACGGACCTTCCCCGTCCGGCGCCCTCATGCCTGTCATGCCCGGACCAGCCCTTCCCGGGGTCGGCGAATATTCGGGGTCGGCCAATATCGGGGTCGGCCCATATTCGGCCAACTCCCGTCCGTCCGGGAACCGTTCACTACCGCAACTCGTCCACATAGGTGTCCGTACCCGGCAGGGTCGGGATGAACGGCGCCACCAGCTCCACCCGCGCACCGGGAACCGCACCGGCCACCTCCCCGTCCAGGCCGGTGAACGCGTCCCAGCAGGTGCGCGGGTCCTGTTGGAGGAACCAGATCAGGGTGAGGCGGGTGTCGGTCCCGTCCACCGGCTTCACGTACGACATCCGGTCCACCGGCAGCGGCAGCGGCTCGAAGAGCGTGCACATCGCGGTCGGCGAGCCGTTGCGCAGCCGGGCCGGGAGATGCCGGTCCATCAGCCAGTCGGTCAACTGACGCCGCTGTTCGGCGTTCTCGGTGTCGATCACCTGCAACACCAGGCCCTGGTACGGGAAGTCCAACGCGTGAACATCGCGCGGCCCGGCCGCGCCGTCGCGGTAGTAGGTGCTGACGTGCTGCTGGAACGCGGTGAAGACGTGGGTGCGGTCGCGGTAGACCCGACCGTCCCGGTTGAGCCGCTTGTTGATCTGCACCGTCCACCGCATATGGGCGTCGTGCCGCCCGCCGGTAACCCAGTAGACCGAGAGGTAGCAGCCTGCGGTGACAGGCTCGGCGACGACCGACTTCTCCGGATAGCGCAGCCGTTGCAGCTCGCGGGTGGCGACCCAGCGTCGTCCCGCGAACATCCAGGGCATGGCCATCGCCCCGGCGTAGAAGTGGTCGTCCTCATACCAACGGTTGTAGCCGTACTCGTGGCCCGGCAAGGGCTCGACCATGGTGATCAGGGCACTGCCGATGGCGACGCCGTAGGGCCCGCTCGCGGCCAGCTGCGTGTACTGCTCCAGATCGTCCGTCATGAGCTGACGGTAAGTCAGATACCGGCAACTTCCCAGAGCCCGGACGCGGCAGCCCAGCCTGAGCGACGACTGGTGGATCCTCCAGGTGTGAACACCCGAAGCATCGGATGCGCTGGACGTTTCTGGGCTGTCCGGTCCACGTTTGTCCCGATTAGCCTCCGGACATGTCGAGACGCGCAGGCCACGCGCCTGCCTCCCCCGTCCCCTTCGACCCCGCCGCAGCCCGCACGGTGCGCAGCGCCCTGGGCCTGAGCCCCGCCATGGTGGCCCGCGCGCTGGCCGACTCCTATGCCATGCGGGTGCCACCGGCCCTGGTCATCGCCTGGGAGACCGGGGCCACCCATCCCACCGAACGCGAACTCGTCGCTCTGGCCCGGGTGCTGTGGTGCCTGCCGGGCCAGCTGATGGGCGGCCGGGCGGCCACCCTGCGCGACCACCGGCTCGCCCTGGACCTGCCGCTGGAGGAGGTCGCCCGCCGCCTCCGCCTCTCCCTGCGCGACTACACCGCCATGGAGGCGCACTGGGACGGTGACCGCACGGAGACTCTCGACCTGGCCCGGGTGCTGCAGCTCACGCCCCGCGCCCTGGTTCGCGCCTGCGGCCGGGAGGAGCGCCTGGACGAGTCGTTGCGCCGCGCGGTCGACGGCCGCTGGCTGTCCCAGGTGGAGCCGGTCCGGGAGCTGGTGCCGACCCTCCCGGAGGAGTCGATCACCCGCGCGCTCAAGTCGCTGGCCGGCGAGCGGGCGACGTCCAGCGCACTGTGGGGCAGCAGCAGCACAAGCGCGAGCAGCAACATCATCGGCAACGGCAACAGCACCGGCACCGGCACCGGCGGCGTCGCAGCCGAACCGGCGCAGCAGTCGTCCGACGGCGAAGGTGAACTCTCCGAGCGCTTCTGGGCCCTGGCCGAGGGGTGAGCGGACCGCACGACTCTGGCCTTCCCGACGCCGCAGCTCTACTCTGACGCATCGTCAGTTCACTGCGGGAGGACGGACCCATGCTGCTCGAAGGACGCACCGTCGTGGTCTCCGGGGTCGGCCCGGGGCTCGGTCAGCGGGTCGCGCTCGCCGCGGCCCGGGACGGCGCCAACGTGGTGCTCGGCGCCCGCACCGAGGCGAACCTGGTCAAGGCGGCCGAGCAGATCGAGGCCGACCACCCCGGCCGGGCGGCCTGGCGGCGCACCGACATCGCCGACCCCGACCGCTGCGACGCGCTCGCCGCCCTCGCGGTGGAGCGCTTCGGCCGGATCGACGCGGTCGTCCATGTCGCCGCCATGGACCAGCACTTCGGCGGCATCGCGGACGCCGACTTCGACGAGTGGCGCCGCGTGCTGGACGTCAACCTGATCGGCACCCTGCAGCTGACGCGCTCCTGCCTCCCCGGGCTGCGCGAACGCGGCGGCGCCGTCGTCATCATCGGCACCCAGTCCGCGGTGGCCGCGCCCAGCCAGGTGCGGCAGGCCGCGTACGCGGCGTCCAAGGGCGCGCTGACCAGCGCGATGTACTCGATGGCACGCGAGCTGGGACCCGACCGGATCCGGGTCAACACCGTTCTGCCCGGCTGGATGTGGGGTCCGCAGGTGGAGTCCTACGTGACCTGGACATCGGCCTCCGAAAACGTCCCCGAGGAGGAGGTGCGCGGACGCCTGGCCGAGCGGATGGTCCTGCCCGAGCTGGCCACCGACGGCGACGTCGCCGAGGCCGCGATCTTCCTCGCCTCCGACCGCGCCCGCGCGATCACCGGCCAGTCGCTGCTCGTCAACGCGGGAGAACTGATGCGCTGAGGCGGGCGGCCCCGGACGCGGGGCAAGTGCCGGGGATCTTGACCGCGCCAATATCGTCGGACGTATGACGACACCGCTCGGGTCCAGACCCCTGTTCGACGCGCTCCAGGCGGACGCCCTGACCAGCGTCGAGGAGTTGCGCAGCCACTACCCCGCTCCGGGCGAGAACGCGTACCGCAAGGTGCGGGACCGGCTCACCGAGGAGACCCGGACGCTGGTCGGCTGCGCCTCGCTCGTCTTCCTCGGCAGCGCCGACCCCGCCGGCCACCCCGACGTCAGCCCGCGCGGCGGTCCGGCCGGCTTCGTCTCGGTGCTGGACGACGTCACGCTGGTCATCCCGGACGCGACCGGGAACAAGCGGCTGGACACCCTGCAGAACGTCATCGAGACCGGCCGGGTCGGGCTGCTCTTCGTCATCCCCGGCCGCGACACGACCCTGCGGATCAACGGGCGCGCCTGCGTCTCGACCCGGGCCGAGCTGCTCGCCCAGCTGACCGCCGTCGGCAAGCCGCCGGAAAGCGCACTGGTGGTGGCGATCGAGGAGGTCTACCCGCACTGTCCGAAGTCGCTGATGCGCGGCAACGCCTGGAAGCCGGAGAACTGGCTCCCCGCCGACGCCCAGCCCAGCTCGGCCCAGGTCACCCTCTCCCAGCTCGACCTGCCCGACCTGACGCTGGAGCAGGTCCTTGCGGACCAGCGCGACATGCTGGCCAACCGCTACGAATAAGTCCTGCCCAGCTCTTGTTACTCCAGGACCGGCAGCAGCTCCGGCAGGTGGCCGTCGGAGGCCAGGGCCGCCGCCCGGCGTTCCGCCGAGACCTCGCCGTAGAGGGTGGTGCGCTGTGCGGCCGGGCGCCCGGCAGCCGCGGCGACCGCCTCCAGGTCGTGAACGGACTTGTAGCTGCCGTAGGACGAGCCGGCCATCCGGGAGATGGTCTCCTCCATCAGCGTGCCGCCCAGGTCGTTGGCGCCGCTGCGGAGCATCTCCGCCGCGCCCTCGGTGCCGAGCTTGACCCAGCTGGTCTGGATGTTGGGGATCCGCCCGTGCAGCAGCAGCCGGGCCATCGCCGTCACCGCACGGTTGTCGCGCATGGTCGGGCCCGGCCGGGAGATTCCGGCCAGATAGACCGGCGCGTTGGTGTGCACGAACGGCAGCGTCACGAACTCGGTGAAGCCGCCCTTGCCGCGTTCGAGCGCGCGGTCCTGCATGTCGGCGAGCAGTCGCAGATGACCGAGCCAGTGCCGGGGCTGGTCGACGTGCCCGTACATCATCGTGGACGAGGAGCGGATATCCAGCTCGTGTGCGGTGGATACGACCTCGACCCAGGTCGCGGCGGGCAGCTTGCCCTTGGTCAGCACCCAGCGCACCTCGTCGTCGAGGATCTCCGCGGCCGTGCCGGGGATGGTGTCCAGCCCGGCCTCCTTGGCCTGCTGGAGCCAGTCCCTGATGGACAGTCCGGTCCGCGTCGCGCCGTTGACCACCTCCATCGGCGAGAAGGCGTGCACGTGCATGCCGGGCACGCGCTGCTTCACCGTCCGGGCGATGTCGAAGTACGCCGTCCCGGGCAGGTCCGGGTGGATCCCGCCCTGCATGCAGACCTCGGTCGCGCCGACGTCCCAGGCCTGCTCGGCGCGGTCGGCGACCTGGTCCAGGGAGAGGGTGTAGGCGTCGGCGTCGGTACGGCGCTGCGCAAAGGCGCAGAAGCGGCAGCCGGTGTAACAGACGTTCGTGAAGTTGATGTTCCGGGTGACGCAGTAGGTGACGGTGTCGCCGACCGTGTCGCGGCGGACGGCGTCCGCGACGGAGCAGAGGGCGTCCAGGGCCGGGCCGTCGGCGTGGAGGAGCGCCAAAGCCTGACCGTCCGTCAGGTTGCGCGGGTCGGCGGCGGCGACAGCCAGCGCCTCGCGCACATCCGAATCGATCCTTTCCGGGGCACCGGACGCGGCGGCGACCTCGCGCAGCGCCTCCCAGTCGCCGTAGACCTCGTCGAAGTCCGAGCGGCGGTCGCCCGTGCGTCCCCCGCCCGGTCCGTCCGCGTCGATCTCGCGGTGCAGTTCGGTGCGGCCGGAGGCGACGAAGACCTCCTCGGGCTCCTGCCACGGCAGTCCCACGGGGAGAGCGTCCTCCCGGGCCAGCCCGGTCTCCGGGTCCGCGAGGGCGCGGACGTGCGGCAGGACCCGTGGGTCGAGCCACGCCTCGTCGTGTCCGTCCCGCAGTGCCGGTCGCACGTACTCCGGATAGACCGTGAGCCGCTCGCGCAACGTGAAGCCGGAGGCGGCGGTGCGCTCGGCCAGCGCCTCGATCTGCGGCCACGGGCGCTCGGGGTTGACGTGGTCGGGAGTGAGCGGCGAGACGCCGCCCCAGTCGTCGATGCCCGCGCCGATGATCAGCGCGTACTCCTCGTCGACGAGGTTCGGCGGGGCCTGGATCCGGGCGGAGGGGCCGAGGACGAGCCGGGCCACGGCGACGGTCGCGGCCAGCTCCTCCAACTCGGCGTCGGGCATGGCGCGCATCGCCGTGTCCGGCTTGGCGCGGAAGTTCTGCACGATCACTTCCTGCAGCCCGTGGTACTGCCGGGCCACCCGGCGCAGCGCGAACAGCGAATCGGCGCGCTCGGCCGCGGTCTCACCGATGCCGATCAGGATGCCGCTGGTGAACGGCACCGCCGAGCGGCCCGCGTCCTCCAACACCCGCAGCCGGACGGCGGGTTCCTTGTCCGGGGAACCGTGGTGGGGACCGCCGGGCTCGGACCAGAGCCGGGTGGCGGTGGTCTCCAGCATCATGCCCATCGACGGCGCGACCGGCTTGAGCCGCTGGAAGTCGGTCCAGCTCAGCACGCCGGGGTTGAGGTGCGGCAGCAGGCCGGTCTCCTCCAGCACCCGGATCGACATGGCCCGGACGTAGGCGAGGGTGTCGTCGTAACCGTGCGCGTCCAGCCACTCGCGGGCCTCGGGCCAACGGTCCTCGGGACGGTCGCCGAGGGTGAACAGCGCCTCCTTGCAGCCCAGCGCGGCTCCCTGACGGGCGATCGCCAGCACCTCGTCCGGCGAGAGGTAGAGGCCGTGCCCCTCGCGGCGCAGCTTGCCGGGGACGGTGACGAAGGTGCAGTAGTGGCAGCGGTCCCGGCAGAGCCGGGTGAGCGGGATGAAGACCTTCTTCGAGTAGGTGATCACGCCGGGCCGCCCGACGGCTTCGAGACCCGCGTCCCGCAGGCGTGCCGCGACCGCGCACAGCTCGCGCAGGTCCTCGCCCCGGGCGTGCAGCAGCACCGCGGCCTCGGCGGTGTCCAGGGCGACGCCCTGACGGGCCCGGTGCAGCGCACGACGCATGGCGGTGCTGGTCACGGTGCCGGTCACGGTGCTGGTCCGCTGATCCTTCATGCCCTGAACCTTACGCGTCGGACGTGTCGGGGTCTGAAGGTTCCCGCAGTGCACCTCAAGAGGGAACCATCAGACGGAACCCTGAGACCGCCTCAGGGTCGCGTACGACGACGGGTGGAAACGTGATTGCGCCCACGGGCCGATGCAGCGAGGCTGCCCGAAGGCGTTCAATAGCACCGTGCATAAGAACGGGGTCAGCAATACCGGCAACGTCAACACCGGCAACGTCAATACCGGCAATGTCGAAGAGACTGGTACGGCGACGAACGGGACGGAAGGACGAGGGATGTCGAACAGCACCGCGGCGTGGAGCCGCAAGCGGGTCCTGATGGTGTCGGCCGCGGTCGCGGCCGTCGCGGGCTCCGTGGCCGCGGGAACAGCGCTGGCGGCCGGGCCCACGCTGCCACCCATAACCGCCCAGCAGCTGCTGGTTCACGCGATGAACAGCAACGTCCAGACCTTCTCCGGCACGGTCGAGTCCAGCGTCGACCTCGGCGTGCCCTCGCAGCTGCTGAACGCCCTGCCCTCGGCGGCGGCGTCGGCCGCGGGTGCGGCGGGCGCCCCCTCGGCGCAGCAGTCCGCGCAGTCCGGGCAGTCGAAGATGGCGCAGCAGGAGCTGCTGGCGCTGCTCTCCGGCACGAGCACGGCACAGGTCGCCAAGGACGGCAGCGCCAAGCAGAGCTTCACCGCCACCAACTCCGGCCGCACGGTCGAGGTGGTCCACAACGGCTCGGACGCCTGGGCGTACGACAGCCAGGGCAACCAGGTCACCCACTGGACCGGCGTCGGCCAGGGCGAGCAGAACCCGTCGGCGACCCCGCAGGCTGCCACGCCGCAGGACGCGGCCAAGCTGCTGGGCCAGATCACGCCCTACAGCAACGTGACCGTCAGTGGCTCCTCCGAGGTGGCGGGCCACCAGGTCTACACGCTGCAGATCACGCCCAAGGGAACGGGCTCCACCATCGGTCTGGTCGACATCTCGGTGGACGCCAAGACGTACCTGCCGCTCGAGGTCAAGGTGCTGCCCGCGGACGGCAGCGACGCGATCGCGGACATCCGCTTCGCCTCCATCTCCTACGCGGCCCCGGCCGCCTCGACCTTCCAGTTCAACACCCCGGCGGGCGCCAAGGTCACCACCAAGAACGCGCAGACCGCCAAGAACGGTGAGGCCGGCAAGCAGCACACCAAGCCCGGACACGGCATGCCGACCGCTCCGGCCCAGCACAACCAGAAGCCGGGCGCCAACGGCGAGACGGTCCTCGGCTCCGGCTGGCAGACGGTCTGGAAGATCAACCCGCAGCAGGCCGCGAACAAGAACGGCAAGAGCGGCCAGGGTGCGCTCAGCGCGCTCGGCGCCCTCAAGGAGGTCGGCAAGCCGGTGAACGGCGGCACCCTCTTCTCCACCAAGGTGGTGAACGTCCTGGTCACCCCCAACGGCACGGTGTACGCGGGCGCGGTCACCCCGTCCTACCTGGAGAACCTGGCCGGGCAGTAGGGCGGACGGCAATCAAGCCCGCCTCAAGCAGCTGAAGCTGAAGCTGCCTGAACTCGCCCACTAGTTCAGACAAGTGAGCCGTCGACCGACTCGTCGGTCGGCGGCTCACCACTGCTCATAAGCCGTTCGCCGTAGATTCCCCCGCGCTGCGTAGCGTGCAGGCCTGTCATGCCCAGGCCCGCCTCCACCGAGGAGACCACGTGCGCACGCGCCACCTGTTCGCCGCCGCTCTCGCCACCACCACGGCTGCCGTCCTAGGAGTGTTCAGTGGCGGAATGACCGGCACCGCCCACGCCGCCACCGCGGCAACAGCGTCCGGCACCACCAGCAGCACCAGCAGCAGCACCGGCTCGACCCTCTCCGTCTTCGCCTGGAACGTCGACCTGGCCACCTCGGTCGTCGACAGCACGGAGAACGAGAACGCCGCCGGCCGTACCCCGACCATCGCGTCGATCGTCCGCAAGCACGACGCCGACGTGGTGGTGCTGGACGAGCTCTTCAACGACAGCTCGACCACCACGCTGGAGAACGACCTGGCGGACCTCTACCCGTACCACACACCGGTGGTGGGCGCGGACTGCTCCGGCTCCGGCTGGAACGGCGTCAGCGGCAACTGCTCCAACTCGCCGTTCGTCATCAACGGCGGCACGATGATCTTCTCCAAGTACCCGATCGACGCCCAGTACGCGCACGTCTTCAGCAACTCGACGTCCGGCACCTGGGACTACAACGCCAACAAGGGCGCGGCGCTGGCGGAGATCAACAAGAACGGCACCGAGACCTGGGTCGTCGGCACCCACCTCCAGGCCGACCAGTCGGGCACCTCCACCGACACCACCCAGGCCACCCGGCTCGCGCAGCTGGGCGAGATCCAGAGCTGGGTCAACGGCATCGTCGGCACCTCCGCCCCGGTGCTGATCGGTGGCGACCTCAACGTCGAGTACTCCCACGGTGCTTCGCGCGGCGACTACGCCAACGCGGAGAACGCCGTCGGCGGCGTCCTGGGCACCCCGGCCACCGACCCGTCGCAGCTGTGGACGATGGACTGCACGGTCTCCGCCTGGTGCCAGTACATGGCCGGCGTGGAGTCGTTTCCGGTCGACTACCAGGACAGCCTGGACTACATCGGCTACCTCAACGCACCGGGCCGCCCGACCCCGGTCTCGCTGCCGTCGGTCGCCACCGACTTCGACCCGCAGGCGGGTTGGACCCAGGGCCAACTGGACACCAACGCGCCGAGCGACCACTACCCGGTCCAGGCGACGTTCCAGCTGCAGTGACGTCCCAGCTGCAGTGACGTCCGAGCCGCAGTAGTTCCGACTGTCGTAACCGTCCGTCAGGAGAGCGGCTGCTGTTCCTCCGCGACCAGCAGCCGCTCCGGCGTCCGCGCCGCCAGAACTGCCGCCGCCCTGCTGCTCCGTCGGGCCTGACGCAGGCCGTCCACGGTCAGCAGCACCAAGGCCGCCCACACCAGCCCGAAGCCGACCCACCGGGTCATCGGCATCTGCTCGTGGAAGACGGCGATGCCCAGCAGAAATTGGAAGACCGGCGCCAGGTACTGGAGCAGCCCGATCGTGGTCAGCGGCACCCGGACCGCCGCCGCGCCGAAGGCGACCAGCGGCACGGCCGTCACCACCCCGCACAGCGCCAGCAGCACCGCGTGGCCGGGCCCGTGGGTGGTGAAGGTGGAGCGGCCCTCGCTGCCCAGGAAGAGCAGGTAGCCGAGCGCGGGCAGGAAGAGGAACGCGGTCTCGACGGCGAAACTCTCCAGGCCGCCCAGCCCGACCTGCTTCTTGATCAGTCCGTAGACCGCGAAGGAGAACGCCAGCGTCAGCGCGATCCACGGCAGTTGCCCGTAGCCGACGGTCAGCACGATCACGGCCACCGCACCGATCGCGACCGCGACCCACTGCGACGCGCGCAGGCGCTCCCTCATGATGAGAACGCCGAAGGCAATGGTGACAAGCGGGTTGATGAAGTAGCCGAGCGAGGTCTCCACGACGTGGCCGGTGTTGACGCCCCAGATGTACATCCCCCAGTTGACGCTGACGAACGCGGCTGCCAGGCCGATCAGCGCGAGCCGCTTCGGCTGCCGGAGCAGCGGCCGGATCCAGGCCCATTTACGCCGCACCGCGAGCAGCACCAGCGCCACCGCCAGCGACCAGACCATCCGGTTGGCCAGGATCTCCCCCGCGCCCGCCGGTTCCAGCAGCGGCCAGTAGAGCGGGAAGAACCCCCACAACGTGTACGCGACCATGCCCAGCAGCAGACCCGTCCGTTCTCGCTGCCCTGATTCCGGCTGTCGCCCTGATTCCCGCTCTCGCCCTGGCTCCTGCATGCGCCCTGACTCCTGCATACGCCTCACCCGTAACACCCCAACCCGTCCGTCGTCCCCTACACACCCCGGACAGGACGGTAAACGACGGGACCCCTGCCCGGAAATCGGGCAGGGGTCCCAAAACTGGGCGTCAGTTGGACGAAGCGTCCAGATGGTCCATCGGGTCCATGTGCTCGAGCGTCTCCAGCTTCACACCCGAGGCCGCGGCGTCCTCCAGCTCGTCGTGGGCGCTGACCACGTCGAACGGGACGATGGTCGCCACCACGTTGGGGAGCTTGCCGACCGCGCGGGCGACCTGGTCGGCGGTGCGGCGGTGCAGCAGCCGGCCCAGGACCGGCGAGTAGTTGCGCTCCGGGATCAGCAGCGTGATCTGGCTCTTCTCACGCTTGGAGGTGCGCGCGATCAGCTCCACCAGGGAGCGGGTGATCCGGCGGTCCGGGCACTCGACGATCTCCAGCGGCAGGTCGCCGACCTCGGCGTTGGCCCACTGGGTCTTCAGTCGCTCGGCCTCGCGGTCGTCGATCATGAAGTGGACCGCGCGTATCTCGGACGGCCGCAACGAGCGGGCGTAGCGGATCGCCTTGAGCACGGCCAGGTCGACGCGATCGACCAGGATGTACATCACCTGGCGGCGGGCCAGCGGGGTGGTGGTGTCGACCGGGGCGGTGGCCAGCGCCTCCGCCTCCTCGCGGTACCGCTTGTTGACCTTGATCAGCGACCAGACACCGATCGGGAAGATCACCACGACGACCCAGGCGCCCTCGGTGAACTTGGTGACCGCGAAGATGCCGACCACCAGGAACGAGGCAATGGCCGCCGCGCCGTTGATGGCGATCTTGAGCACGCGCTTGGGCTCTCTGCGGTCCCAGTGGTGCTTCACCATGCCCGCGCCGGCCATGGTGAAGCCGGTGAAGACACCGATCGCGTAGAGGCTGACCAGGTGGGTCAGGTCGCCGCCGGTGGCGATCAGCAGCACCAGCGAGACGGCGGTCAGCACGATGATGCCGCTGGAGAACGCCAGCCGGTGTCCGCGCCGGGTCAGCTGGCGCGGCAGGAACGAGTCCTCGGCGACGAAGCTGGCCAGGAACGGGAAGCCGTTGAAGGAGGTGTTGGCGCCGGTGTAGAGGACCAGCGCGGTGACCAGCTGGACGAAGACCAGCGCGGCGTAGCCGTACCAGCTGTTGCCGAAGGCCCAGCTGGCCTCCTGCGAGACGACGGTCGGCGTACCGCTGACGAACGGCGTGGCGTGGGTGACATGCGCCAGCAGCGAGACGCCGAGGACGCCGGTGCCCAGCACGGCGGACATCACGATCATGGTCTTGCGGGCGTTGGCGCCCTGCGGGTTGCGGAACGTGCTGACGCCGTTGGAGATGGCCTCCAGACCGGTCAGCGAGGAACCGCCGTTGGCGAAGGCACGCAGCATGACCAGCAGGCCCGCGCCGTAGAAGAAGCCGCTGTGGCCGGTCCCCAGGGCGTACATGCCCGCCTGGTGGGTGTTGAGCTGCGTGTGGTCGCCGAACAGGACCCGGATCAGGCCGACCACGACCAGCAGGCCCATGCCCACCATGAACAGGTACGCCGGCAGCGCGAACGCACGCCCGGCCTCGCGGATACCGCGCAGGTTGCCCCAACAGAGCAGCAGCACGACCGCGATGGTCAGCCACAGCTTGTGAACGGAAACAAAGTTGACGAGGCTCGCGTTCCCCCAGAGGAACTGCCCGAGCGAGACGATCGCGTCGGTACCGGCAGCCGCCTGGACGGCCACGGTGACGATGTAGTCGATCAGCAACGCGACGGCCGCGATCTGCGCCACCCGCGGACCGAAGTTCTCGCGCGCCACGACGTAGGAACCACCGGCCCGGGTGTAGACGCTGACGACCTCCCGGTAGGAGAACGTCAGCAGCACCAGCAGACCCAGGATGACGAAGGTCAGCGGGATCAGCGCGGTGAAGGCGGCGATGCCGATCGCCGGGATCAGGATCACCAGCATCTGCTCGGAGCCGTAGGCCATGGAGGAGATGCAGTCCGAAGCCAGGACGCCGAGGGCGACCGAGTTGGAGAGCTTCTCGTGAGTGAGCTGTTCCGTGACCAGGGGCTTACCGAGCAAACGTTTCTTCGCTCGATAGCCGAGGCTCTCCGGGAGTTCGACCTCGCCAGAGGGGCTGATGGTGCCGGCCATGATGGGTTCCGATCCGGGCGGGAGTTGACCTCACATGCATACTCCGGCCCGATAAGACAAATCGGACATCCCTTAACGGAAGATGGGATCTTAGCGCGTCCCTAACAACCTCGTTATCGCTTCGATCGCAATTCGTGGGTTTCCACGTGGCCTGCAGCACATTGAAACCGCAGACCACGTGGAGAAACCGTCAAGATCAACTCGGCGGCACGGTCAAGTGTTGTCAGGCGTTGTCAGACGTTGGACTGACGGTCCAGGTGTCGTGGCCGGTGAGGAGGGCTTCGAGGTCGCCGGGGCCCTGGGTGGCGACGGCCTGGTCGAGTTGCTGGTTGAGTTGCCGG